>MGPH01000005.1:0-36285 GCA_001797365.1 Deltaproteobacteria bacterium GWA2_45_12 | reverse complement strand
ATCGGCAAAGCCGCTGGAGCCTCCCCCTCAACGCGCCTGTGGCGCTGTTTTACTTTTTACTTCCTCTCATAGTTATTATCGGGTGAGGCAGCCATGAGAGTTGTTTTGCATTTAAAATGAGGGGTTTAGACACCCCCATTTCTAAGTGCTTATTTTAGCTTAATTTTTTTGGCCTTACGAGAGGTATTTTTTTGACCATTCCCTCTTTTTAAGGTATGAAAGTTTTCGATGTATCTTTTTATTCGAGCATTTCTTGTTGGAATTACTTGTTTTTTCTTCTCTTTTAAAACTCATGCCTATTATCCGGCCACTCTTTGGTCTTCGGACCGTATTTCCGAAACTTTGGTGGGTGTACGGGTAGGTCCTGTTCTTAAAGATGAAAAACCAGCCCTCGTTACTTTAAGTCCCCATCATTTGGTTATTTATGAAAAAAATGAAGAGAAGATATCTAAGTTAATAGAATATAACAACTTACCTGATAATGAATGGATTAAGCTGGGGCTTTATGATTTTGAAGGGGATGGCGTTGAAGAAATCTTGATTGCGGGGTTTCGAAAGGGAAGGCCTCTTTCGGTCGTCCTTCAAGTTGAAAATAAGCAAATTATTCAAAAGGCCGAAGCTCCCTTTTTTGTGAACGTGATTGAATGGGAGGGTAAAAAGCAGGCCGTGGGGCAAAATAGTTTGGGATTGGACGATTTTACGGGCCCTGTTTTTAAACTGGAATTAAAGGGGAAAGCCTTGCAAAAAGGGGAGATTTTTTTTCTTCCCGGTGGATTGTCGGGAAAGGCCATTCCTCTTTTTTCGCTTCAAGGATTTTTTTCAAAGGAAATTTCTTCAGATGGTTTTCTTTATTTAAATGATCTGGGAAATCTGGTCCATTTTGGGAAAAAAGTAGATACATCTCAAAAAACGAAATGGAAAACGAAATGGACTTCCAGCCCCAGCTATGGGGGCGCTGTTTATTTTTTAAAGCGTGTTGTTGCCAATCCCTTTGGCCAAGTGGAAAATCAGCGTTTTTATGTGCCAGTGAGCTTTGAGTCCAATTCCTCTTTTTGGTCCTTAAAGTCCCCCGTTGATTCCCAGGGCTTGGAGAATGCTCTTTGTCCGGAACCCGTCAGCCCTGAGCCCGTGCTTGTTTACGGAGTGTGTGTTTCTCCTAAAAAATTACCCCGAAAGAATTTGAATGAACCTGTCAAAGGAGATCCGTGGAAACTTTATTTGATCAAGAACGAAGGATATTTAAAAAATGTGATTGGGGCTGTGCCCTCGGTTAAAAACAGCCAGATGGTGCGTGTGTTGTGGACGGGGTACGGGTTTCAGGAGGAATGGAATTCGCCGCGGTTAGATGGCGCTATTTCCGATTTTACCTTGGTTGACTGGGATGGGGATGGAAGGGAAGAAATCCTGGCCGCCTTCTTGTTGCGTGACAAGGGCTATACCGACACGCTTAAAAAACAAGATAGCTTGTTGTTGGTGATTCAGCCAAAATAATCAAAATACTTGCATCCCCGATAGCTCTATTTTAAATACACCCAACTTTTTTTCCGGCAGGGTAGCTCAGTTGGTAGAGCAGTGGACTCATAAGCCATTGGTCGGCGGTTCAAATCCGCCCCCTGCCACAAAAAACCTTATGTAATTTCGTAAGGTTGCGTGTTCGGTGTCGCGAGATGTTAAATCTCGCGGCACCCCTCACAGCACCCCACCCCTCATAAAGCAGCCTCCTGTTGTTTAAAATCGACCCTAATCACATTTCCCTCAAATCCAACAATGTTGGATTGCTTCTGAATATGAAGCCTAGAAAAATGTGCATATCGCTCCGTTGTACTAATGTTTGAATGACCCAAAAATTTTTGTAGGTCATAAAGGTTTCCCCCATTCATCATGTAATGAGAAGCATAGGTATGTCTCAAGCCGTGAAGCCCAATACATTTTACCCCTGCTTTCTTACAGGCTCGTGGGAAAACTGTCTTGATTAAGTAATCAGAGCGTAATAGGTCGCCATCTTCTTTTACAAACAACCGACCGTTATGTTTGACCAAAGGGTATAAGCTCCTTTTTACAGGATCGTTTATTCCCAGTTGTCTTAGCTGACACGATTTTGTCTGATGCCTAATACTATTGGACGCCATACAAAATATTCGATCAACTGTCAGGATATCAGCAAAACAATCAACCTGTTCGCCATGAACGGCAACTGCTTCGCCAACTCTTAATCCTGTATTAAGGATTAAAATCCATAACGGGTAATAATGTGAGTCTTGTTCACTCTTCAAGAATTGGTGAATGCTTGTAGCATCCCAATACTTGTACCGATTATTCATCTCTTTCATCGGAGTAATGGCGAGAAAAGGGTTCATTGTGAACGCATTCCCAAAAGTTTGTTGGGTGATGGCCAAATTGAACATGGTGGCCATTAAAGTTCGGCAACGATTTACTGATGCGTTAGAGAAGGTCTTACCCATTGGGAATTCTTCAGTGGGTTTCTTTTTGACCTTTTTTTTACGCAAACAGCTAATCAGAGCTTGGTGTTCTTGAATGGTCACTTTAGCCATGTCGCCATCGTTGTAAAACGGCTTTAGATGGGTTTTAAAGGTGCAGATTGCCCTTTTAATTGTTGATATTGCATTTCCCTTGTTCTTGGCATTCTCAAGGTAATGGTTGAACATATCGTCAATTATGACCTTCTGAAAGCATGGCGTTTTAGTGTCACGTTTGAACCTCATTTTGTTAACCCATTCGGCCGCGGCCTGCCGCGTCTCGAATTTCTTGAAGAGTCTTTGGCCCAGAACCGTTACTCTGGCCTGGTACCGCACCGTTCCATCTATATTGGTTATTTTTCTTATCATGGGAGTTTCTCCTTTCGAGGTTTAAGGAGTCATTCCGAAATGCCGTGATCACTTCATCTAAGTAGAAGCGTGGCTTGTTGCCAACGTAGTGGAATGGCAAGGAGTCGTCGGCCATCATCCGGCTGATGGTCTTTACAGACACATCAAAAATGAAGGCGACGTCTTCCTTTTCTAAGACCTTATGTTTTAATTTAAGGCTTAAAAGTGCGAGTGGATTGTCAAAGATCCGTTCGCCATAAGGCCCTACTTTTTCCTCATTTTCAAGTTCTATATTTGTCATAATTTTTGATCATTCACTTGATGTTCAATTTGCAAATTTGTTTCTCCAAAAATTTCCAATAATTCAAATGGCGTTGTGTGAGTTACCTCTGCAATTTTTAAAAAATGCTTCAGTTTCATATCTTCAGTTCCTTGATTCCGTTCCCAACGAGAAACGGTGGTGATACGAACGCCGACAAGTTCTGCTAGTTTATGTTGTGAAATTTTAAATTTAGACCGGATGGTCTGGATGGCTTCTCCAAGAGTGAAGTTTTTGATAGCCATGTAAAATTTCTAGCTCTCTTGGAATGAGTTTGTCAATACGTTTTATCTAAAAAATCTTTTAAAATCATAATGTTATGACGCTATGAGTCGTTGTTCTGCGTCATATTGACGCTCCGTTTACTGCATCCATGCTTCAATTGATGCATGGATGCATATCCTGGTGTGTCAAATCAAAATGGCTGAGGGAGGAACTGGAAATTATCCCCCGTTCATTTAAGTTGTTGAGTGATTTTCTGTTTCGATTTTTCCTAAATGTAGGCCGCGCCCGGAGTGGCCCCGAATTCAGCGTTGAGGATGGCCCCATCTTGGTACATTCCCCATCTTAATCTCTTCAACGTATTTGTCGGCTGTTATTTAAGTGACACCCCACCTCGTTTTTGATTTTCCATTTTATTTTTCATTTCCGGTTGCCGATTTTCTTTTCGTCGGGGGGCATTTCAAGACCTGCGCCATCCCCCTTGGGGCTGTCACAGGCCTTGAGTGGCATGCCCTTATCCCTCCTCAAAGATCGGCAACCTTTTTTGTATCGTCATTGGTTTGGCTGGTGGAACCAATGACGGTTCCAAAAAAAAGGAAAAATAAAATGGAAAATCAAACAATCAAAATCAAAGACGTTTTCGTAATCAAAGAAACAGCCGACAAGGGCTTTACTCAATGGATTAAGGTCGGGGTGGGTTTTATCAACCAAGATGGATCGATTAACGTGATCCTTGATTCGGTACCTCTTAACGGAAAACTTCAAATCCGAGACAGAAAATCTAAACAACAAGCAGCCTAAATGAACCAGGGGGAGAATGACCTCTCCCCCTTTTCATCCAATTAAAGAAAGTTTATATGAACCAACTTAATCAACAAATAGCTTCCAAAGCCGATCAGTTCTCCCAATATTTCAAGACCATCGTTCGTGAGGGTAACAAACATGAAGTCTATGTCCTCAAAGACAATGCTCCCGATGAACTTGTGGATCTCATCCATAAAGCCCATGGGGATTTCATGCCGGATGATTTTCGTTATGAAACCATCCTTGATGCCCTTTATGCCTTTGCTGGTTGTGACAATGCCGATATCGATGATGTCAGGCTGGAAGCTGATATTTACACCCATGACTTACTTCAGTGGCTCGGCTCCAACTTGAATCGAGTGGGCTATTGCGACCAGGCCCAAGACGAATTCGGCTTGGAGAAAGCCGATGTGTTGACTCTTATCACCTATGGCCAGCAAATGGAGAAAGATGAAATCGTTTCTCTTGTTCGTGAAGGCCTCATTTCCCTTTGCACTTAAGGTGCGAGGGGAAGTGCTTTACTTGGCAGTCGTTTCTTTTGGGACGGCAAAGAGGCTCTTCTCATAATCCCCGAGTGAGCTTGCGGCAATCTCTGCTTCAAGCATCGTTTTAAAACTTGGGTCTGTATTTGCTTTGCTCAAATAGAACCCGCCCAAAACCATCTTCCTTTCATTTTCAACTTGCTTTGAAAGCGCGATGAGTTTTTGCGCCGCCTTTCTTAATCGTAAGCGAATCGCTTGTGATTTGACCTCATCTTTTGCTTTCTGAATTTCTAATCGTTTTCGTTTGGCTAGTATTTGTTCTTTGCTGATACTCATTTTCTCCTCCTGTTTTTGGTTGGCCCGTTTTTGTTAGTTCCTCGGATTTTGCCTTAAAGGAAGTTGGGCTACGCCCCCTTTAAAAATCCGTACACACCTGACGCAAGTTTCGTTGCATTGGGATGTCATTGAAATCGTTTGTTTATTCTCAAATCCGCTCATTTTTAAAGCCTTCCTAAAATGTCCTCTTTTGTCCGCTGACAGATAACCTAGCAAGAACTATAAGTTTTTGAAGAGGACAAAAGAGGACATTTTTATGAAGAAAAAATTTACTACTTTTCTCCCAGGTGAAATTTTGGCCGAACTTCGTGATGAGGCCGCAAAGTATAAATCAAGCGTCGCGGAAGTTTTGCGTCGAAAACTTTTAGAATCTAAAAATTTGGAAACATCGCAAGCCGGTCCACCACCTCAATCACAAAATTTAAAAAATGAATCAAACGACTCAGGCCTTTACCCCTTGATCGTTGAAGTCTTGCTTTTACTCCGCGAGTTCTTTTTTGAGCGGAATGCGCAGGTCTTAAAGAAGGTGGATGAAAATCTGGATAAGCGATTTGGAAAAGAAAGGACAAAAATCATATGAGCAAACATAACCTCGAACGAATATTTCTTTATGTCGGACTGTCCGTTGCCACGGGCATCATTTTACTGTTTGCCATTTCCTACTTTTACTTCGACTTGTCCCACTTCTCATTGACTAGCCTTTTTCACATCATCCCTCAGTTGGTCAAAACTCAAAGTTTCACCTGGTTGACTGTTGCCAGTGGGTTGGCAGGTTTTGCATTGGGCCTCTTTCTGCTGTGGCTGTATGAAAACCATGTTCCTAGTAGTTTGAAGTCTCGCCATCACATCCGCGGCGCCGATATTGTAAGAACTGAGAAGCTTAAACGATATACTTTGAAGAAGCGGCAATCTCAAATCACGATTGCAGATGTCCCCATCCCCACTTCGTTAGAAACGCTTCATTTTCTGATTGGTGGCCGTACCGGTACCGGCAAGACTGTCGCCATTAAGGAAATGTTGACTCGGATCATCCCACGTGGGGATCGCGTGATTATCACAGATCCAAACGGTGACTTCGTTTCCCATTTCTTCAAAAAGGGGGATGTAATCCTCAATCCCTTTGACTTAAGAGGTGAAGGTTGGTCGATTTTTAATGAAATGAGTTCGGTGTACGACCATATGCGTTATGCCAGGTCGATCATCCCACCCCCCATTTCATCCCATGATCGCGAGTGGCATGAGTATGCTCAACTCCTTTGTGCAGAAACGACCAAAAAGCTATTTTTGAACCGCAAGTACGACACGAAGGAATTAGCAGATTGGCTGACCGTCAAACCACAGGAAGAATTAAAAGAGTTTCTCGCTGACACAGCGGCCGCAGGCCAGTTTATTTCGGGGGCTGATAAAGCCGCGGCCAGTGTTCGGTTCATCATTGCCAAGCATATTGCCCCTCATCAATACCTTAAACCCGGTAATTTTTCCCTTAGGGAATGGTTAAAAAACGACAATGCGGGAAACCTCTTCATCACATGGCGTGAGGATATGGCGGATGCTTTACGCCCGCTTATTTCCACCTGGTTGGACATCCTTTGTACATCCATCTTAAGCCTGCCGCCCAGTGACAATCGGCGCATATGGATCATTATTGACGAGCTGGCCTCTCTTGAAAGGCTGAATAGCTTGGAGGCTGCTCTCACAAAGGGCCGCAAGCATGGCTTGCGCATTGTTACAGGCCTTCAATCGACAGCTCAATTGGACCATCTTTATGGCCGTGAGAAAGCCATTGTCCTGCGTTCCTGCTTTAGCAATCTTTTGATATTGGGGGGAACTTCCAGCGATTCCCAGACAGCTGAGGATTTTAGCCGTGGTCTGGGCGAACAGGATTTGGAAAGAATCCAAACATCCACGACTCAAACTCGCCAAGGCCGCCAGAAAACCGAGGTCAAACAGCGGGTCAAGGAGCGGATCGTTCTTCCCAGCGAGATTACTAATTTACCACCTTTATCGGGTTATTTAAGTTTTGCCGGAGACTATCCCATTGCCCGAGTCGAACTTAAACCCATTGATCTGCCCACAGTCACCCAACCCTTTCAGGAGTAAGTATGCTCAGTATTGCCAATGTCAGCGGGAATGATGATGCCAGCCGATACTATGAAAAGGCCGATGATTATTACACCAAGGATAAAAGTCCAAGCCAGTGGCAAGGTAAAGCCGCAACAGCGTTAAACCTTCAGGGAGAAATTCAACAGGATAAGTTTAAAAACCTTTTGGCCGGTATTCTACCTAACGGTGAAACCATCAAGGAAAACACTCAAGGCCGCCGGGGAGGCACCGATTTAACCTTTAGCGCCCCTAAATCAGTATCCATGCAAGCGCTTATCGCCGGGGATTATGCTTTGATTGATGCCCATGACCGCGCCGTGACCCAAGCATTAAAATACGCGGAAACTTTAGTTACCTACCGGCGAATGGTTGATGGCGAATTAAAGAAGGTCCCCACCCGGAATATGCTAGCCGCAACGTTTAGACACGAGCTCAGCCGTGCTTGTGATCCACAGCTTCATACTCATTGCGTGGTCTTAAACCTCACCCAGAGGGAAGACGGCAAGTGGAGGGCCATGGATAACGAGCTTTTTTACCGTCAGAAAATGCTGATGGGGGTGCTCTATAGGGCAGAGTTAGCCCGTGAGGTTCAAAATCTTGGGTATGAAGTACGTGTCACTCACCAAGATGGCCGCTTCGAACTCGGGCACATTACCGATAGTCAAATTGAAAGTTTCAGTAGCCGGAGTCAGGCCATCGAGGAGATTTTAAAAAAAGGCGGTAAAACCCGCGAGTCAGCCTCCCCTCAAGAAAAGCAGCTTATCACTATCGCCACTCGGCAAAGAAAAACCGATGTGGACCGCCAATTTCTAAAAGAACATTGGAAAGAAAAAAGTCTGGAATCAAAGATCCATTACCAACAAAAATTAAAGCCCCAAAAAATCAATAATCTCTCACTGGCTCACAATGGCGTCCAATTTGCCCTAGATCATCTCCTGGAAAGACAATCAGTGATTACTCAAAGCCAGTTTTTGCGGACAGCTCTTCAACACGGTGTTCGCTATAATACATTCAAAGAAATTCAATTTGAGATTGATCGAAGACTCAAAGAAGGCC
The DNA here is from genome assembly GCA_001797365.1 of Deltaproteobacteria bacterium GWA2_45_12. Lineage (NCBI taxonomy): Bacteria > Deltaproteobacteria > Deltaproteobacteria bacterium GWA2_45_12. The sequence goes on along the minus strand of MGPH01000005.1, from coordinate 28,138 downwards.
TTCTCTTGCAGTTTGGAGAACGTATCACTACCCCTGAAGCGATCAAGCGAGAACAAATGACCCTTCAAATGGAGCAAAGGGGCCGGGCCTTTAATCGGTCTATTTTTGGTCCGCAACAGGTCGATAAATTTCTGGAAGAGTCCAAGCTTAATGAGGAACAAAAAAAGGCCTCTCAATTGATTTTAACAAGTTCGACCTGGGCTGTGGGCATCCAAGGCTTGGCGGGGACCGGAAAGACCTTCATGCTCAAAGCCACAAATGAGCTGGCCCACAAACAGGGTTATCAAATGGTAGGACTGGCCCCTAGCACTTCGGCTACCAAGGAATTATCCAAAACAGGAATGGAAAGTATGACGATATCTGCCTTCCAAGTTCCGGAGAGGCAAAAAAAGATAAATTCAAAAACTGTGTTGGTGATCGATGAAGCAGGCATGGTGTCTTCCAAGCAAATGGAAGCTGTTTTTAGAACGGCTTTTCACTATCAGGCCAAAGTAGTGCTGGTAGGAGATACCCAGCAGCTAAAAGCGGTTGAGGCCGGAAAACCTTTCGCTCAACTTCAAGCTCATGGAATGCCAACAGCAGGTATGAGCGAGATTCAACGCCAAAAAGAACCTGAACTCAAAAAAGCTGTGGAGCTGGCAGCCCGCGGCGAGATCGTTCAATCAATTGCTGTTTTGGACAAATCCATTACCGAAATTCAAAATGAAGAAGCAAGACACGCCCAGATTGCCAAGGACTACACGGAACTCACCAAGCATGAACAAAAAGAAACGCTCATTGTATCAGGAACCAATCGGGCTAAAGATTCAATCAACCAACAGGTCAGACAAAATCTGGGATTTCATGGGAAAGGCAATCTGGTTCCCGTTTTACAGGATAAAGCTTTTACCAAAGCTCAGATTAAGGAAATCCGCAGTTACAAGATTGGGGATATCATCGTTCCTGAAAGAAATTATTCCACCCTCAAACTCAAGAAAGGAAGTCAGGCCATTATTAAAGAAATTAAAAATTCCTATGTCATCCTTCAAAAGGAGGATGGCTCTCGCATAAAATGGTACCCTCGACATAAAAACAAAGTGGGCGTTTACCAGATAAACCAACGAGAAATCTCTCAGGGGGATATGATTCGGTTTACGAGGAATGATCCGCAGAAAAATTTTGATAATGGTGAACGGGCACGAGTTGTTAAGGTGGATTTGGATAAGACTCTGCATATCCAAAAAGAGAATGGCCATGTGGTCAAAATCACTGGCAGCAAACCTCTGCACATGGATTATGGCTATTGCTCCACCGTTCATGCGGCGCAGGGTAAAACCTGTGAAAAAGTTCTCATTGAAGCAGACACTAAAAGTCTGACCTCAGCCCAGGACAACTACTACGTGGCCATTAGTCGAGCTCGACAAGAAGTAAAAATTTACACCAATGATAGGGCGAAACTTCCGGAAGCCATGACGAGGGAAAATCCGAAGGAAGCAGCACTGGAATTAAGAATTAATCCCGAAAAAATTCCTCGATACAATCCAACCGTCCAGCAAACTCATGAAAGAGTCAAATCGAAAAAGGACATGGAACTGGATAGAAGTTAATCCACCTTCTGAATGTTTGCAGGTTCATAAGACCGGATTTCGGTCAATTCCTGCAAGGCAGTTGTTTCATCCACTCCTTGGACAGAGGCTTGGGTATTGCCACCAAATAGGTTGAATCCGGCCCCTGTGGTAATTTTCAAGAAATAAGTCTGCTGACTTTTCGTTGGAAAGTTAAATTCCAAGTTAGGGATGTTTGACAAAGCACTCCACCTGATTTTCATCCGATGAGGGCCTTCTTTCAAATAAAACCATGTGTATTCGTGGTTGGAAATTTTCACGATGGATCGCTTGTCTACCATGACATTGGCCCTGCCGCCCATGGGGAGTGCTTTCAGTCGGCAAACATAAACCAAGGCATATCCTTCCGGGGGTGGTGATGCAGGGATAAATGAGACAGGTTCGTTTTTGGCGTAGCCGGTACCAACGGAAATCAATAAAAGAAGTACGGTAAAAAATAGGTTTTTAGTTTTCATATTTGTGTGCTTTTCAAGAGGTTAAGAAGGCTGATTTATTGACATAAATCTTATAAATTTCAAGGGTTATCCAGAATGGCTTTCAGCCAAAAAGAGCACTTCTTTTTTGATCTTGTCAATATTATGCCATCTACCTGTTTTTAATGAGTTTTTTATTGACAGAAAAGATGAAAAGGCGCAAGTGTCAACCCAAAGGTGTTTTTGGGCGTAACAAATTGGATTTTCTGCCGATAATAGAAAGCGGTGATGAAGGTTTTGAGGTAATTTTTTTGAAAGAATTTTTATGGGAGTCTTCGACGCCATCAATGCTGTTAAACAGAAAGTTGCTGAAGCAAGTGCGTTAGCTGCTGCCCAAAAATCCACGCCTGCCAAAGAAGAAAAAAAATCCGCAGAAAAAAAGCCGGTCGATTCTTATGAAGTTGTTTCAATTCCTCTCTTTTTTGGGTTTAAAGTTCCTGTTGTAACAAAATCAGATCAGAACAGTGCTGGTTCAAAAACTCCTAAACAATCTGGGCCTACGAGTTATGCCCGTAATGGTGGTAGTGAAAAAAGCGCTGATAATGATCCGCACCGGTTACCGTCTTGGTATTCCTGGATTTTTGAATCGCGCGAAGAAAGATTAGCCAGAATTTCGAGAATGCTTCGAGAAAGTTTGCAAAACTTTCGCTTTCCTCAATTGCCAGAGAATTTTGCAGATTTTGTTCGTAATCCCCCTGATCCTCCTGCGCCTGTTTGTGGGGATGGCAATGTTGATGAAGGAGAACAATGTGACAGCACCCCGAATTGTGACGAAAATTGTAACATCATCCCTGAACAGCCCGATCCATTCTGTGGTGATGGACAGGTAAATGCTCCCGATGAGCAATGCGATGGTGGAGAACAATGTGATGCAGAATGCCACACGCTCCCACCACCTCCGCCGCCTTCGGTGTTTGACCAGCCGATTACTTTGGATCAAATGTGCAAAGTGTTTCCACAACTCTCCGGCGAAAGCCAATTTGCGATGGGGGATTTTAACAACGATGGGCATCAAGATTTGGCGGTCAATCGCCCTGACGATGGCATGGCTTATGTCATCATGAATATTCAGCAACGTTGTGCCAGTGGGCAGCGTCTTTCTTTGGAAGCTGCGGCGAATATTGTATTTAGTTCGTGGGAACTTCCTGGTGGATTCGGTTCGGTTACGGCCATGGATATGACAGGTGATGGAATTAAAGATTTATTGATAGGGAGCCCAGGGAGTGCAGATATTGGTGGAGTTGGTTATTTGATTGCCGTTGGTGGTTCAGGATTGTTCAATATTAATGAAAACGAACAAACTATCGTAACCCCAACTGTAGATATGCTTAACGAGCAAGGTCTAAGACAAGCTGAAATGAAATACTTAGCCGGTCTTCACAATGTACCTCTTGGCGATCAACTTAAGGATCTCGGCGATGTTTTTGGCAATGGGAGAGATTACACTTCGTATGCGGCTGGAAATAATGATTATTGCTTGATAGCTCCCAAAGATGTTCTCAATGATGGATCAACAATGAAAACTTTGAATGAGGTAGTGATTCAGGTTGAAAATGGTGAATTCCCTGCCATTGAATTTTATGATTTTTTGCTGAATGCTACCAATATGTGTCGTGAAGTTTCTACCCCAAATATTACCAGTAATGACTATCGTGATTTTATTTTAGCTTCTGATCGTGGAAGAATTTATTTTGTTATTGGCCAAAGAAATATGCCAAGTTCTGTCGATCTATCCAATCCTCAGGGAGTTGGTGTGTTTACCATAACCCAGGACAATCGAGGAGACCTCTTGGGATTATCCACTTCCGTTTATGATTACACAGGAGATGGCATCCCTGATATTGTTCTTTCATCCCCTAATCGTTCTGTTTCGGTAAACCAGAATATGCAAGGCGGTGCGGGTGAAACATTTGTTATTCCCGGTGAAGGTATCCGAGCTGCCTTGGCTCGTGGGGATATTCAGCCTGGCGGCAACTACACTATTAGTCAGATCATTCAAATTACCAGTAATCCAGCTATGCAGGTGGCACAGAGTGCAGTTTTATCAGCCACCCAAGAAAATGGCCAGTTTGGTCGCAAAGGAATTGCACCTGTAGTTGTTGGTCATCGAGAAGTAGGTCGAGATAATCAAAACAACCCCATAACAAGACCCATCTACAAAATGGTTGTGGCAGCTTCGGAATATCTGCCACCTCAAGGCAATAACGTAACGGGGTGTCTGTTTGTTTATGACCAAGGTTTGCAAGGCCCCCAATGGGCGGAACAAGCGGCTGTTGGTACCATTGAAGCTTCCGATGGTGTCCAACGCTTAGGTAATACGTTGGAGTCTGTGGATTGGAACGGCGATGGCGAAGATGATGGTATTGGGGTTACTGATGATGGTGGTGTGATGTACTTCCGTGCTGATACCCAGCCTGCTCAATAAATTTTCATTAAAAAATATTTTGCCACAACCGTCATCCTCGAGAGCTTTTGTCGGGGATCCATGGATTCCCGCCTTCGCGGGAATGACGAAGCAACAAATCACTTACACCCTGCCGCAAGGTATTGAGCTTTCAATGTGGAATAGGTCGATGCATCCTTGGTTTGTAAAAGTTGTGTTTTGAGTGCAGCACAGTCCACAACAGGTGCTTTCACAACGGGCGAAGGTGCAGGTGCTGGTTGCACTTTGGCTGTGACTTGATCTTTGATGGGCTTTAAATCAAACCACACACTGCCCTTTAATGCTTGTGAGCCAACCACTAGATATTCGTGGGTATCATCTACTTTTTGAATCGTTAAAGCATTGGGTTGGATTTTCCCTTCGTTGTCAGGGTTCCAATTGATTTTATCTTTGATCGTCACATCCGTTTTACTGTTGCGGATGGTGGCAATGTCCAAAGCCTTGTTGTTTTCATCTTTTAATTTAAAGGCAACCACTTTGTCTTCGTCTTCATTCACGGCAAATAAATATTTTCTATCAGGAGTAATGGTAAATGATTTGAGTGCCGCACCCATGGGGATGGAGTTGGCGTCAATAAGATCAGCATGAATCCAAGCTGGGTCTCTGGCGCGAAGACGTTGTTGAGGATTGTGATATGAAATTTGCCACAACTGATGATTCCCACTGTCGACTAAAAGAGCCTTGCCCTGAATGATATTGGCGTTATCCGATGACTCATCATAAATAATTAAATCATCAAAACGGGTATTTTCATTTACACCTTGTAAGGGTTGGTCACTACCAAATTCAGGATAAAGTTGGTCCATTCGGACAAAATTTACTTCCTGAGGAGCACATGCCATCTTAATTCTTTTATTTTCATCTGCGTCTTCAAATATCAGCAAACCGCAGCCATGAGAATCGACGTCATAGACGAGAGTGTTAGAGTAATTATTAACAGGTGCGAAATCAATATTCACAGATACTTGCTGATTTGCTCTTGGAAGTAACCCAAGATTATTTACTTGATGTAAAACTGAAAAAATTCTTACGGGGAATTCTGCCATATCAATATTCGCTTGAGGCGTCGTAATAAATCTGAGTGAATTATCCCAAGTGTATTTCAGATGTTTGTAGCTCTCAGTCCCATCCACACTAGCCAAAGCCCCCACATCCACAAAAATATTATCTTGCAACGGCAACACGCCCACACCATCCAAAAAATCGGTGGACATGAGATTATTAACCGCATCAAAAGCGATTTCATTTCCCGCTTCAAAGCCGTTGTATCGTTCACGATAATTGCCAACGACCATAATCCGTGGGTCCGCGCCATCTTCCTTTACAAAATCGACCTGCTTCCCGTACCCACCTGCAGAAGCATAAGCACTTTTCTTTTCTCCAATATTTTCGCTTGCCTGTGTTGTGTTGCCTTGAGTCAACGCTTGGGGTTGGTCCATGAAGTAGAGCAATTGTTTGTTTGGGCTTATTTGTTTTTCATCCCCCAACGCCTGCACGCCATCCGTTGCCACATAGTAAAAGGTGCTGTCGTTGGTGCCAAGAGGAAACGCTTCAAATTCCCCATTTACTACATCAGCACAAAAAATCCCCGGCCTTTCGCACAAAGGGACAGCGTTAGCATCCGCTGCATTGGCTGCCTCAATATTGGGTCCAAAGTCTTCAGCGTTCACACTGGGAATGAAGGGCGAGAGAATATTTTTTAATAGGGGAGGTAATGGTATTGGTAATGGAGGCTTGGGTGATGCAGTGGCCAACATGTAATTAAATTTTTGTTTGTATTGACCAATCAAAGTCGAATCTTGAGTGAAAGCCACTTTAGCCGCATCGCTGGTTCCAGTTACAGGACAAGCTGAACCGGAATCACAACCGTAGGCGACAAGAGCACTGGCGTTTCCTTTGGCTGAAGGAATGGGAAAACTAATTGGAGGAGTTGAAGAGCCTGGGCTATCCGGAAGCTTAGGATCTTCACTACCGGCTCCGCCGTCATCCGTGGCCCCACCTCCGGGTATGCCAGCTCCACCGGCACAACCCATGGTGCTTGCCAGGAATATAAAAAGTAAAAATGGACGAACCCCTTTAAAGCTCATGGTCTTTTGATAAAGCAAGACGTGTGCCACTATTTTCAGAGAACACAACATTATAAGTATTTGATTTAATTATATTTATTTAAAAAATAGCTGGATGGGAGTGAAAAGAGAGTATTTATGTATATATATTTTGACCCATTATCAGAATGAGATGGATTTAAGGTGGAAAGTTTTTAAAATTTTCTAACAATTTTTGGGGAGCAATTGACTCCAAATAAAGTGTGCTGTAAGGTAAAAATTATGTGTTTGGAAAAAGAACAAAAATTTTACGAACAACAGAAAGAAGATTTCCTTAAAAACCATGAAGGTCAATTTGTTCTTATTAAAGGCCAAAAATCGTATGGGTTTTTTACCACTGAAAAAGAAGCTTTTGATAAGGGGATCGAAATTTTCGGAGTTGAGGAAATGTTCATCAAACAGATTCTAAAAGAAGAACCAAAAACTTTTATACCAGCCTTTTCAGTAACCCCTTATGCCCATCCATAATCAGTTTTATCTGATAGACAAAAAATTGAATACGTTGGCACTGCAAAGTCGGGGCCCCATCATGAATGTTGAAGTCTCTGTCCCAACAAGCCTTGCAGAGGTATGGGGAAAACAAGGAGAAAAAATTCCACCACCTCAAGCAGGTATTGCCCTTTTAGACAGTGGTGCCTCCAATACATGTGTTGATCGTGATGTGGTTGAGAAATTGGGAATACCTTCGATTGGCATTCAACGTGTTTATACTCCTCAAGGAAGTCAGGAACAAAATAAATATCCCGCCCGAATTGCTTTTCCTGGCACCACATTGCTTGCTGTTGATTTTGGATCAGTGTACGGAGCGACCCTCAAAAATCAGGGGATTATTGCTCTTATTGGTCGTGATTTATTGTCCCATTTTGTTTTTACCTACAATGGCCCGGGTGGTTTTGTTACTTTGGCATTTTGATTTGCCAGGTCAAGACAGCGAAGAAGAAAAAGTTTACAATATGGAACTTACAGCCATTATTAAAAAAGAAGGGTCACAGTATTCTTCACAATGCTTGGAACTAGAAGTGGCAAGTTGCGGGTCAACCATTAAAGAAGCCAAAGTCAATCTGCGCGAAGCCGTTGAGCTCTATTTGGAAAATCTCAAAGAACTTGATCCCGTGAAAAACTCGGTCCTCAGGAAAAGGCCTATGAATTGTCATTTTACAATCATCCCTTAATTTCCAAAAAACTCTTGTACCATTTCTGGTATTCCTGCTGATCAAAAGCCGTGGTTTTACTTAAGGCCTGCAGGGCATCGAGGGCTTTTTTTGCTTCACCGGTATTTTTCTGACTTTGTTCCAAGTCGGCTTTTTCCTGCCAAAAATATTGCTCCTGTGATTTTAAGTGTGGGGATGTTTCAAAAAGATGTCGGGCTTTGGAAAGATGGTTTTTTGCCTGTTCCAAATGGCTCTGTTGCCGATAAATATTTGCCAGATCCAAATATCCCGAGTATAGCCAATAGGTAGTCGTGATTTTATCAGAAAAATCCTTTGACTGAAGATGATCAATGACAAAATTATAATATTTCAACGCTTCGTCAAGTTTTCCCATTTCCATCAAAACATTGGCCATGTTAAAAGCAACGCCGTAAAAAACATTTTCAGAAGAGGTTCGTCTGGCAAGATCGAAGGTGTGTTGATAATAGGAAAGAGCCTTTTCCAAATCGCCTTTTCGTTCAAAAAGGGCACCCAATTCATTGTAAACGGCATAAAGCCAGTGTGGAGTTTTGCGGGCTTTCATGGCCTCCAGACATTCATTCAAAAGTTTTTCTGCCTTGTTCAAATTGCCGATGCGCAAGTAACACCGGCCTAGCATGTAAATTTTAACGGGATAGATATTCAAATGGGGTTTTTTGGAAAGTACACCGAGTAACTCCTCCAAATAATCGATGGCTTTTTGATATTCCTGTTTTGAGTAATAGAGGGCGTCAATGTCACTTCGGGCGGCAAGAATTTTTTCTTCTTCATTCAGGTCATTTTTCCATACATTCCATGTTTGTTTTAAAATTTCTTCGGCCTTGTCAAGATTTCCCAAATCTATTTCCTTTTGGGCCAACCTGTTTTTTAAAATAACCTGCATCCATTTCAGCTCAGGAGTTTTTGAAGCGACCTCCAATCCTTTTTGATAATAATGTTCCGCCTGGCTATGGTTTCCACGACGATTAAAACTTAATCCGACTTGTTCATAAGCCTTTGCGGCAATAAGAATATCCTGTGATTGGATTATTTGGAGAAGGTGTTTTTCTCCTTCTTCATATTTACCCTGTTCAATACAGATTTCTCCAAGCTCCAGGAGAGCTTGATCTTTTGTATCTTGATTAATATGGGGCTTGCTTAAAAGTTCAGTTAGATTTTCCTTGGCTTCCTGATACTCTAGGCTTTCCCTTTTCTTTTGAGCCAGTTTCAGAAGACAGGAAAGAGCCTCCTTGGTTGTGCCGCGGCCACGGTAATAGAGGATGATATCGGGATCGGCTTGATGTGCCTCATAATAATCGGCAATGACATCACAATATTCGGCCTTTTCCTGGGGGTTCATTTGTTCCAGGATAATTTCTTTATAAAGGGGATTGGTGAATGCATAAAGATTCTCGGCATCCACTTTCAAGATGTCATGGTCTGCCAAATCTTTTAAGGCATCCCCAATGGAAAAGGCCCCCGACATCGATTGCAAGTCATTTAGTGTGGGTCTGCCGGCTAACGCCAGCATATTTAAAACTTGCCAATGCCCCAGTTGTAAGGGGAGGGCTTTTAATTCTTTTTGCAGGCCGGTTTTAATGAGTTCCTTTACTCCTGTTTCTTCAATTTTTAATCCGAGATCATTATAAACTTGTTGTGACCAGTTCCCATGGCTGTCAATACCCACTCCACTTTTGAAAAAGGTCCTGACAACACCACTTACATAGAGGGGATTTCCTCCGGTGATTTTGTAAATCTCATCAAGATCATTTTCTGTAATATTGGATAACCCTGTTGCTTTCAGAAGGTATTCCCTGGTTTGTTCACGGGAGAAATTGTTTAAATTGATGACAGATTCAGCAGCACAAGGGATGTTTTCCTGGGAAGTGGTAAGAATGGCCAAAATGGGATTCTTTTCAAAAAAGACCTCAAGATATTCCAATTCTTTTGCCTGGATTGTGATGTTATCCCCAACAATGAGGCACTTTTCAGGAACTTTCTCTGTAGATAATTTCATGAATTCCATCCAGGACAGGGTAGGTATGAATTCTTTTTTGGCTTCGTTCATACATTCTTCCAAAAAACGGCTTTTACCGCACCCTTCTTTACCGCTGATAATGATATAAGGTTTCTTTTGACATTCTTGAATGAAAATTCTGTCATCATAATGGGCCAAGAATTTTTTATATTCTTCTTCACGTCCTATGAGTTTTCCTGTTTGGGGAATGTAGCTTAAAACCGTTTCCTTTGTTTCAACTTCATAGTCCTTGCCTGTTAAAAGATTTAGGTCATCAATGACCGCTTTTGCAGATGCGTAACGGTTGGCGGCTTCTTTTTCCAAAAGCCTGAGTAAAATTTTATCCAGATAAACAGGAATGTTTCCTTTTATGGCAGATGGTTTGACGGGAGCTTCTGATAAATGTTTTTGGCGAATTTCAAAGGCTTCACCCATAAAGGGAAGTTCGCGGGTAAAAGCCCTGTAAAAAGCACAACCCAGGGAATAAAGATCGGCACGCCCATCATGGGGTTCCCCTTTGATTATTTCCGGAGGCATAAAGGCGACTGTCCCGACAATGGTGATCTTCTCACCCTGTGATTTTAAAAAATCACGTTCGTAGAAGTTGGCCAGACCAAAATCGATAACCTTGATAGCGGGTTCATTTTTATCCCCTACGCTCGTTGGCTTCGGGGACGAGCCTTGCCGGGTCAAACCCTCCGCCTCAGGTGAAGAGTCTTGGTTCCAGGGCTTGCCTTGGGGGGCGTACCGTTGATCATTGATTGTTACAAGAAGATTTTGGGGCTTAATGTCCAAGTGATAAACTTTTTGTTGGTGCAGATAATTAAGGGCTCTTAAGGTTTGAACGAAAAGATGTTCGATAAAGTCGATGGATTTTTCTTCTGTGGCTTTAAAAAGATCGGCTCCATTTATGTATTCGGTAGCAAGATATAGATGTTTTGTTTTTTCTAAAATGCCCGTGTCATAAACTTTGGCAATGGAAGGATGGTTGAGGTCTTTGAGGATTTCAAATTCTTTCTGGAAATTTTCCAGTTCTATTGTTTTTAGGTGCCCCAAAGGATTTTGGAGTACCTTTAAGGCACATTCCCTGCCCGTTTTCTGGTCTTTAACGAGATAAACTGTCCCCGAAGTGCCGGACCCCAAAGGTTTTATCTCTTCGTAACGGTTTGCAAATAGGGTCATACAAAAACACCATAGGGTTTATTTTAATTTTAAGCGCCGTTTGATTTCATCACTTGAAACTCCAAATTTTTGTGAAAGAATCTGAAGGTCTTGATTAAAAGGATACTCTGCAAAAAGTTTTAATTGTCCTATTCTTTCCTGATAATCTGCAAGATTTTCTCCTTCATGCAGTGAATACATATAATCCTTATGTTCATCGGCAAGTATGAGACAGGATTTTGTGACAGCCCTTAAGAAACCTTCTTCAAAACGGACGTCAAAACGTTTTTCATCCCAATGGCTATACATGCCAAGCTGGGCTTTTTCTTTTGTGGTTTCATTCCTTTTTGCCACAAATTTTTCAACCGCCTTGTCCTGTGAAGAAAGAACGGTGCTCTTCTGGACAAGATAGGCTTTGAGTTTTTTAAGTTTGTCACAAACCTGGAAGAGAACTTTGGCGGGGATAGCCACATTGGGATAATCGGTTTCCAACAGGCTCTTTAATTCTTCTTCCGACACTTTGGGGAAATCATTATCCACAAAGAAGTTGGCCATTTTTAGAATGGCACATGCCGGGCTGACGTCCTTGGCTTTTATGGCTCTTCTGTTCAACAGAATCTCTTGAACCTCTTTGGGGGCCTTTAAATTTGCGGCGACCATGGCTGAAACTACAGGATGAAGATTGGCGGCAATGACATCAAATAAAGTCTTATCAAGGCCTGCGTATATTTTCGGATTTTCTGCCAGGGTTTCTTCCCCATGGCCCTTAATAGAAGGCAATAATAATTCGTGTAAAATATAAGTGCCGTGTATTTCAAGCAGGCTTGCCAGTTTTAAGTGATTTGAATCGATGTCTTTTGGAAGATAGGATTCCAATTCGTTGATGAAAAGTAAAACCAACCCGGCAAACTCGGTTTCCTTGGTGAGGTGGGCCAGTTCTGATTCCACGGTGTTGATGCCTGCTTGAGTTAGAATAATATGCGTAATGATGTGAAATTGATTCATCGTCAGCCGGTTGCAGCAATCCAAAACGGTTGTGGCAGGGTTATCATGAAAGAACAGCAAATTGGCTATGTATAAGGCAGTGGGTCCCCATTGGGCGTCACGCGCGATGAACCCAGCAAACGACTCATCGGGTATGAAATTCAGCATTTCATGAAGGTATTTCACTTTCTTTTCATTCCTCAGAATGGCTTTAAGGATGATGAGCCCATTGATGGGAAGAACAAGGGGGATGTGAACGGTATACAAGTCCCTTTTTAATTGTCCAAAAATACTCAGTTGGTTTCGGTTGAGTTCGTTGCCTGTGCATCGGGTATAAGACTGCTTGGCCAGCTCGATGTCTTTGTTAAGATTGTCGGAATGAAGTCTGGCGCCTTCCATCGGAACTTTTTCTTTTTGCTTACGACGGTCGGCTGATTCTAGGTCTTTAAGTTTTTTGAGTGGGATGTCCAAGACATCGGAAATTTTAACGAGCGGTTGATTTGCGGGGAACTCTTCACCTCTTTCAATTCTTCTGTATTCTTCGGCGGTAATGCCAAGATAGGTGGCCATGTCTCCGGAACTGTACCCCCGGGATTTTCTGGCTTGCCATAGAAACAGTCCAAAATTAGTAAATAGAATAGGTCTTTCACGATATTCAGAAGTCATAATTGCCCCCTTTAAAGTTGATATTTTTCCATGCTTCCATTCCAAAAACCAGAACTTTATATAATTTAGTTTGGTTCCTTTTCCACCACCGCGTTAATGTATTCCATAATAATGCGTTCCAAAGATCGCTTTTGCTCTTCCCTTAAAGATTTTTGACTCTTGGATAAGGCCAATGCATCCAGATAAAGATTTCTTAAAATTGTTAATGTGACATTTGAAGGTTTGCCGGATTTTTCGTGCTCTGAAGGAAGTGAGGCGACCAACTGTGATACGGCCTGTTCAATGGCTCTTTTTTCCTGCTCTGAAAGTGTTCTTGTTCCTTGCCGAGATGCCAATGATGCCAAATAGTGATCCCTTAAAGTGCCTGTGCTCCAGTCTTTAAGGCCGGAAGAGGGCTTTTCATCAATATAGCCGGCTTCATAAAGCATGTCCCCGGCATTTTCCCCATAGATTTTGGCCAGAGCCTTGATTTTGGAAGCGGAGGGGCGGGTTTTCCCATTTTCCAACATCGCCACATAAGCATCCGTGATTTGATATTCCTTTACGTGCGGATCCAGTTCCTTGCTTTTCCTTTCTACATCGGAATAACTCATCCCTAATTTTTCTCTGAGGGATCTAATATATTTAGGAAAATCTCTTGTAACTTCTTTAGTCATAACGCCTATTTTATTAGAGTATAAAAAATATCTTCATTAATAATCATTCTCAGTGGTACAGATAAAAATAATAACCTATTGTTATTATTGTTAAATTTAAATAATTAAAATCCATACTCTAATAGTTTAGAGTTTTTTATATAAATTGCAACAATTATTTTAGCAACAATGATGGTGTGAAAACCGATAATGAGATTAGAGGAGCAAGGTGGAAGTGAAATTATGACAATGTTGATCGGACAATCTCAAGTGATAATTCAATTGTTAGAACAGATACGCCGTATTGCTGCTTCTGATCATACGGTATTGATTTATGGTGAGACAGGGTCGGGGAAAGAATTGGTTGCAAAAACAGTTCATCAATTATCTTTGCGAGGCCGGGCCTCCTTTGCAGCCATTAATTGCGCTGCTATTTCACCCCAGTTATTTGAAAGTGAATTGTTTGGGCATGAAAAAGGAGCGTTCACGGGGGCGGCAGGTCAGCACAAAGGTATTTTTGAACAAGCTCGCGGTGGAACTTTGTTGTTGGATGAAATTGGTGAACTCCCTTTGGAAGTTCAAGCCAAACTTTTAAGGGTTTTGGAAAATCGCTCGATACGGCGCGTGGGGGGGAAGGAAGAAATTCCCATTGATGTGCGAGTTGTTGCTGCCACTCATCGTGACTTGCATGAGTTGGTAAAAAATAAAAAATTTCGTGAGGATTTGTATTACCGTCTTCATGTAGTTCCTTTATATGTTCCTCCTTTAAGAGATCGGATTGAAGATATTCCTTTGTTGGTAAAGCATTTCATGGGGCGCTTAATGCCTGAAAAATCCGTTGAGTTAACTCCCCAAGCCTTTCAAAAATTACTGTCTTATACCTGGCCGGGCAATGTCCGTGAGTTAAAGAATGTAATTTCCAGAAGTCTCATCTATTGCAATGACAACTGTATTCAGGAAGAGGATATTCAATTTTCTCATGCTTATGAAAAAACATTTCGTCCTCTTCAGAAAAGCCAGGAAAATCTTATTGAAGAAACTTACCGCACCATAAAAAGTGTCAGAAAAGTTGGTGAAATACTTGGGATCGGAAAATCTACCGTTCAAAGAAAAATAAAAAAGAAGATTGATATTACAATGCCCGATTAAGAGGTGTCCCATGCTGTCCCATTTTCAAGAGATTTTCTGTCGACCGTCCGAAAATGGGACGGTTTCATTAAGAAATAGGAAATCAAAATTTTTATATGTCTGAAATTTATCAGAAAAATTTTTGGCATGGGGCTTGCTTATAAAGAACGCTCTAAGGGGGCCAGTTATGATTGGCACAAGTTTGAATGTTGATCGAATTATTGAGATTTTCAAATTTCAGGGAAATAAGGAGTGGATCATGAGGAAAGTTTTTAGAGTAGCTGAGGACGAAAAGTTAAGTCGAGCCCTTAAAGAAACTCATAAAGAAATGCTGGCAGCCCTTAAGTGCCGGCACCCGAATGCGAACAGTTTGCGTGAGGATGAAGAATTGAAACAGGCGCACCATTTTTTAGCGATGATCCGGTTGGGACATGCTTCTTGTTATTGGGGGGCAGATGAAAAAGGAAGGTTTATGGTGGTTGAAATTAATGAAAACCCAGAACGCGCCGCGTCAAAATAATGTTGTTTTTCAAGTGGTTTGTTCTTGATTAATGAAGAGGCGAAATGTAATGGGCCCCTATCTCAAAGGGGAGTTGTGAAGGGTGGAGAGTGAAATATTATTTGAACATTTTGTGGATGTTTTTTTTCTGTTTGATGTTGGTGGTTGTTCCGCGTCAAATTTTCTCGCAAGAATTTCCAAGCCCCGATAATCAGGATTTCAATATCCCGGATCCCGGCCCATTTCAAGGAACGGGGCTTAACAGCTTTACGCCGTTTCAATTTTTTTCCCGGGGTGAAGCGGTTAATCTTACCAACGGGAATCTTAATTTAAATTATACGGATGCAGTCATTCCAGGCCGCGCTGGGTTAGATGTTGTTATTCAACGGTCTTATAATTTCTCTCACAGAAATTATCCTGTCACTGTCGATCAGCAGATTCACACAGGATATTTTGACGTGGATCGATTGGATTATGATTTTGGAAGTATTGTTAATAGTGAATACCTTTGTCAATATCTCCATGAAAGGGGTGCTTATGGCAATGATCAACAGAATTGTGAAGTAGGTGAAGGACAATACATACCCTTTCTTGATCAACTGACCCGTGAATCTCTTAGCACAAACACGGAACCTTCTTTAAATGATATTCAAATAGGAGAAAGGAAGTGCAATCAAAGTGATTGCCCCCCCTTCTTTCAAGACAATATCGGACCTGAACCTCTTCCTACTACTATTGAAACAAGCACTAGCAATCCTCTTTTAACAAGCCTGGGAAGTATTTCAACAGATGGAGATAATTTAAAGTGGATGCCTCCAGGTAATCGGTGGATTATTTCAGGTTCTCCCTATGTTGGCTTTGTTGTTTTTACAAATATTTTTCCGTTTGATTTTAAAGGGCAGTTTATGGCTTTTCTTGTCCGTGCTGACGGGGGAATTGAAGTATTCAATGAAAGAGGATTAAAAATATCCAGCGTTCAAGATTATGAATTATTTGCAAAATATATAGATGCTGAAGGTCGATCTATATTTAATCCGTTAACCACGACCTTTAATCATAACACCTCCATTGATCAATCCATTCAATCCATTCAAATCACAGACGAAAATCTAAAACGATACATCTTTGAGCGGAATTCAACTCACACTCTCTATACGAAAATGATGGCACTTGGGTTAAAAGGGAATGGCGATAAAATTCTTATTCCTGTTAACCATATTCCTACATGGAAAATGGATGTTTTCCATATTAGGGAGATAAAAGACTCTTACAATAACAGGATTACCTTTGACTACAATAACGGCATTCAAATTACGGACTCTTTGAACCATTCTATTCATATCGAAAGGAATGGAAATACAATTGATCTTAGACTTCCTTCATCGGAAGAAAATAGAGTATGGCATTATATTTTAGATGAAGAAGAAAAAATAACGGAAGTCATAGATCCATCAGGAAATCAAACAACCATTAATTACCAGTGTTGCTCAGCTAATCCTATAAGACATTTTGGTAATAATAATTTTCAAATCGATTATTTTTTAGAAATTTTTTATCCGTCCGGTGGCCTTGTACGGTATGAATTATTTTCCAACCTCGATAATTTAGGGATTGCTGATAACAACAACGATATTCCTTACGGAAATTCTTTATTAAATATGGGCGCCTTTGTAACAGAATTCCCAGATAGTGCAAATTTTGATCGTTATTACCAAAAACTTATTGAGATAGTAAAAGAAAATGACCGTGCCGACACGCTGACGACAGTTCATGAAGTAGATGGTTCTTGGCACACCTATACCTTTCGAGATTTCTCTCAAATTACAGAAGGAGAAAGTTCTGCCAAGACACCTTTACTCATCCGTAAAGAAATTGTTTTAGATAACAGTCCTCCTGTTATTGAAGACTATTCCTGGGATTGGAAAACATGGGAGATTAACCGACATCATGAAGGGACAACGGTTACTCGTATTAATGGAATTTCGGAAAAACGCACCACCAAGGGTATCATTAGTTATGCCACAACCACCCAGTATAATGATCAGGGTCTCCCTTCTTCTGTAACAGACCCATTAGGAAACGTGACAACCTTTGAATACGATTTAGATGCTATAGCCGACATTCTCAGCTATATCAATTTGGGGCCTGGCGGACCTACTCCCGGGGTTTCACTGGATCGATATAAACCTCCAAAAATTGTGCATAAAATAACTCATTCTTTTACCACGCAAATAGGTCAAGCCCCTCAATCTATTGAAACATTTTTCTATAGAGGTGTTGCTGATATGTGTCGGCGACTACCCCAAACACCCTACACCATCAACCGTGTAACCCGCAAAATAAACGGTGGGAATGAAGAAATGATTCGGGAGTATTGTTTCAACCAGCAAGGAAACGTGACCGAAATAAGAAGTTCAAATAATCGCCGTACTCAATACGGTTATGATGATGTAAATTTTAAACCTATCTCTGTTCTACGAGATGATGAAAGAGTTGTATTTACTTACGATGTCAATACGGGAGATGTTCTCCGTCAAAGTGAAACTAACGGTCAACAGAAAACTTTCAGCTATGATGGGCTTGGGCGGCTGACGAGTGTCCAATACGAAAATGGTTCACGCATCGATCATTCGTATCAGCTCAAAAGAAATGTTCAAGGAAACTCAAATGTCAATATCATTCGCACTGACACTACCGATGCCATACGTGAAAAACGATTTTTTATTGCACGAACCTATGATGGGCTCGGATTTATTCAAGGGATTAATGAAAATGGTTTTGTCACTCGATATTCCTATGGAAATGATAAAAGGCTTAGCGAAGTGAGCATAGGTGAACAAAGTCCTTATCAATTTCAATACGATGGTCTTGGCAGAATCACACAACAAGCCTTTCCCGGTAGTGGATCATTTTCTTTCCAATTTTCTTATGTCAATGAGAATGGTATTCCAACAGAGAAAACGGATATCTTTTCAGGTGATCAATGGCTGAAATCGCTTTACACCAACCCTCTTGGTCAGATTATTCGCGTGGATCAGGCAAGAGATGATCAAATACTTACCTCCCATTATCATTTTAATGAAGCTGGATTGCTTTTAGAAAGCATTAGTCCTAACGGCCTGGCAACACGAAATATTTTTGACGGGAAATTACGCTTAATTGGTAGGCAATATCCCGGAGGAGATCAAATTGAATTGAATCACACAAATAATCGGGATGGATTATTAGATGAGCTTGTATTGCAAAGTTTAAGGGGTGCCATTACGGGTGATTTTAATTATAACGATAAAAAACGTGTCACCAGCATCGATTTTCCCAATATCGCCGGTCGATGCTGCAATGATTATAGCTTTAATTACGATCCCAACAATCCGACCCGCCTTCTTAACCTGAATGATGCAAGTGGCAGAACCCTTTTTGACTACGACACGACGGGAGCCATCACCAAAATTGAAAAAAGAGAGTTAGGGCCCATTAACCGATCTTACGAATTCAGTTATGGCCTTGATGCCTTTGGGAATGATTATTTCATTGGCTATCCCAATGGCTTGAGTCTTTATTATGTGACTGATGACAATGGAAGGTTAATTTCGATTCGGCAAGGTTCTGCTCAGGGTTTGGCCCTAGCCACATTCACCTACAATGATGAAGGATTGGTGGAGCGGGTTAGCTATGGAAATGGGACTATCACGGATTATACTTATTCTGCCTCCAACCGTGTTCTTTCCATAAGGATTTCAAAAAATCGACAGTCCCTTTCCCAATGGGAATATTCTTACGATGATTTTGGAAACAAAACGCGGATACTCTATGGGGATGGAAGCCGCGTGGATTTCGAGTACGAGACAGGCACCCATTGGCTAAAACGCGCTGCTTATTACAAGGCCAACGAGCGAGCTCCCTACAATGTCCAAAATTATACCTACGATGACGAAGGCAACCGGCTTTCGTATTCCGATTCCCAAAAGAGCCTAGATTACGAGATCGATGCTGATTCAGGGCAATTGATGGAATATCGCAATGCCGCATCTTTGCGTGGGCAATTAACCCATGATGTGCGTGGGAATCTTCTTGGGCAAACCGAAACATTAGCCGGACAATCGACTTTGGAAAGGAATTTCACCTACGATTTTCAAGATCGCCTTGTCAGTTTAGAAATTAATGATCGAAGGAATGGGTATCGTTCTTCAAGCCAATTTACTTATGACTATGCCTCCCGCCGAACACAAAAAGCTGTGGATGGAGAAACCACATATTACCTTTATGGCAAATCCATTGAGCCGATGATGGAAGTAGATGCCAACGGGGAAGCGAAAAAAACGTTTATCTATGCCGGGGGCCGAAAGATAGCCGCGCTTACCGGTGATGATATTGAATATTTCCACAATGATGAATTAGGCAATGTGTTTAATGTATCCAATGACACAGGCAAGGTCGTCCAAAGTCTGAGATATGATCCCTTTGGCAATATCAATTTTGAGTCAAGCGTTACTGAAAATCCCTATCAATTTGCGGGCAAGGAAAAAGATGAGGCCAGCGGGCTCATTTATTTTGGGGCACGATATTATGATCCGAGTTTAGGTCGATTTATCACCAAGGATCCAGCAGAGGATGGATTCAACCACTATATCTATGCCAGGAATAATCCGGTTACAATGCGAGATGTGTTTGGTTTGTGTGGAACGGGAGGTTGTGGAGGAGGAATGTATGGAGGAACACCGGCAACGGGTGGATACATAGATACAGGTATTGGAGGTTCATCCTATGCAGCTCCAACACAAGGATCTAACCCCCGAGCTGGAATTGGAATATTAATACCTTTGATTGGACTGGTTCCCGGAGTGAATGCGAGTTCGCTATTGCCTTACATAGGGGGGATGTCTTTCGCAGATGATTTAAAAGGGCGCACTCAAAAATGGCCAAATTTCACAGAAGAGGATTTTAAGGGTATTACGGACGAGGGCAGACAATTTTTAGAGCAACCTCATGTGGAGTTGTCTTTAGAGGCTTATTTATATCCTGAATCACGTAATGATGATGGTAATGTCAGGGTTAATCAATATTTTTCCGAAGCTAATTCTCCTTACCCTTCCATTGAAAATCCATTGGTGATTGAACGCAATGTACCCATTAATGTTTTGCCCACCGAACGTCCCAGCATTCCGCAAGAAATCACCAGTATTGCCGCTCCTCAAATGGCTTCAAGAACGTTTCCTCTTGATTTAGGTATGAGCATCAATGCTGTACGGATTAACTTTGTGTCCCCATTGATGACATCAGTTCAAAGAGTATTTGATTGGGCAGCTTTCAACCCATCTTCTATAGGCCAAGATCAAACGTTTTCCGGAGGGTCTACACCACCACCACCACAACGTCACGAAGTGAATTCCGGCGGCCAAGCCCAGCCCGAAGATACTTCAATCGCTTCAGAACAACGCACGAACGCGCAACAAGGAAATAACGAAGGTGACGATCCCGTTCTTCTTTTTAGCGGGGATCTTTTGCAGCAGGAACGTGATTTAAAAATTTCCGGCAGGGGTTTTGATTATGAATTTGTTCGCACGTATCGAAGCCGCATCAACTATCTAGGGCCTCTGGGTTATGGTTGGGACCACAATTACGACAAGCGCCTTATTGAACAGGAAAATGGCGATATTGTGCGGCGTGAAGGTAATGCCCGTTACGATGTTTACAAACATCAGGACAATGGAACTTACACATCTCCCGCCGGGTTTTTTGATGTGCTTGTTAAAAATGGAGACGGCAGTTTTGTCATTACTGACTTGCATGGAATGATTCATCGTTACGATGCCCAAGGGTTTATTGTTTCCATGACAGACCGTAACAATAATCAAATGACATTCCAGTATGCGGGCAATGGCAATGAACGTCGCTTAAGCAGTGTGACGGATACTTTGGGAAGAGTCATTAGCTACAATTATTCCAATGCCGGCAGACTTACGTCCATTCAGGATTTTAGCGGGAGACGAGTAAGTTTTGGGTATGATGCCAATAATGATCTGGTTTCTGTGACTTCTCCTGTGACGGCTGATTTCCCCCAAGGAAAAACGGTCCGCTACACTTACTCATCGGGATTCCCAGAAGGCAGCGAGATTTTCAATCATAACCTCCTCACGGCAACTGATGCCAAGGGACAAACCTATCTGGAAAATGAATACACGGCGACCGACCGTGTGCGCCGTCAACGATTTGGAGAAGGGAGCTTCACCTACGATTATCAATTTTTAAACGCATGGAGGCGGTGCCAAGAGAATAATCCTTCACCGGACCTCCGAGTCAGTCGCACAACGGTTGTTGACCGTAGTGGAAACCGTTCGGAATATTTATTCAACTGTTTTGGAAACCAACTCCAAATTCAAGAATTCACACGTGGGTTAAGGCCCACCGATCCCGCCTCGTTTATCACGCAATTTCAATACAATCAGGAAGGGCAGATTAGTCGTGTCACTTATCCAGAAGGCAATGAGACGACATATGCCTATCAAGGTGGCAATGGAGTGAATCGGGGGAATCTTTTGTCTGTCACAAGAGTAGGGGATGAGGACAGGCCTGGAGGAGAGCCTCTGACCACCACATTCACTTATGAAAACAATTTCAACCAACTAAGTGTTGTCAGAGAGAGTGAACCGAATCATGTGATGGTTCATGACTTTGACCAGAGAGGCAATATTGTAAGGCGTGGTTTCGTTAATATTTTGGGCATTAATTACCGCTATGCCTATAACGACCATGGTCAAGTCACTTCGTTCACCGATGGTGAAGGGGCTGTGACGGCTTATGAATATTATGCTCAAGGCCCACAAACGGGCTATTTGCAAAGAATCACGCGTGACACGCAAGGAGCCAGGGTCACTAATGAGTTCAATTACGATGCTGTTGGCAACATCATTTCCTTCACGGACGGGCGTGGAAATGTTCAGCAATTTACTGTTAACCGGCTTAATCAAGTAACCCAGATGAGGGCGCCCAATCCCTTGGGATATCTGACCAATCTTGTCTATGATGCCAATGACAACGTCATTCGTGTTGAAGTGGAGAATAAAAACAAAGACGGGGTGCGCGATGCCAACCTGCCCTGGATAGTAACAGGCTATGATTATGACGAGCTGGATCATCTCATCAGTAAAACCGAGGCGATCACTAATAACCGATCGGCGATTACCGAATACCAATACGATGTTAGTGAAAATCTTGTTCGCGTCATCCAACCCGAAGGCAACAGCATTAACATTATTTATGATGAGCGCGATTTACCGATGAGCATCATGCGCGGTTTTGGTTCAGACCAGAGTTCAATCACTCAATTAAGTTACAACAAGAACGGTAAGGTGAAGCAACGGCTGGATGGCCATGGACATCCTTATACCTATGATTACGACCGCTTTGATCGATTGGTTCAATTGACGGATCCCTTGGGGTACATCGCCCAGTTTACCTATGATGGGGTCGATAATCTGACCAATATTCAAAGACGTGGGCCGCCGAATGGGCAAGATAATGATCCAATTTTGCTCTCTAGTGTTGTATTTCGTTATGATGCGATTAACCGTATTACTTCCAGGTTTTCAGAATCTATCCGTCCTGAGGACGGGAGATCTTCTGGGAATACCTATACCTACAATGCCAATGGCTTTGTGACACGAAGCTCTGATTTTGAAGGACATACCACTGTTTTTTCTTACGATGGGCTCAATCGTCTTGGCCAGGCTACTGATGCTTTTGGAAATCAGGTCCGAACGATCTATGATGGAAACGGCAACATTATCTCTCAGACAACCCACGAAATTGATCCCGATAACAATGTCATCCAATATCCCACAACCTATCAATACGACGCGTTGAATCGTGTGACTCAGGTTACTGATATCAACAATCACATTTATCGATACGCCTACGATAGCCGCAGTAATCTTGTAGAAGCCACGGATCCTAAAAACACAGCCCAGCTTGATAATGGCCAAATACGAAACAACAATCCCGGCAATAAAGTTAAGTTTGCTTATGACGGATTGAACCGCATGGTTCAAAGTATCAATGAGCTACGAGGGGGCGGTACAGGGGGCGGAAACCTCGTTGATCAAATCATCACAAGCTATGCTTACGATGACAATAGCCGTCTGGTTGCACTCACCGACTCCAACAATCACACAACCAACTATGAATACGATGCCTTAAACCGGCGTGTTCGCACCATTTTGCCCCAAAATACAAATTACACTTATGAATATGATGTTGAAGATAATTTGATTCGAACAACGGATCCCAAAGGTTACGAAGTTGTTTCGGCATATGATGACTTGAATCGTCTGGTCGAAAAACAAATCCGACTCAATGGACAAAGTCAGGGATCAGAAGTTTATGAATATGATGGTTTGTCAAGAATGACCCAAGCTCAAACGCTGATGGCCAATGGGAATGTGTTGAACACGGTGGCCACAAATTACGATTCGCTTAATCGCCTTACCCATGATGTTCAAAATGGCAATATAGGTTTTTCGGAGTATGACGGGGTCAATAATGTCATTCGTTATAATTATCCAGGTGGCCGGCGGATTATCACCAAGAATTATGACGTGCTCAATCGGCTTAACGGAATCCATGATGTTTTTGATGATTTTGATGTTGTGCGTTCCAGCACCTATTCAGGATTATCCAGATTATCCTCAAGGGAATTTAACAACAGATCGCAAATAACAATAGAGTATGACTCTTATCAGAGGGTCTCTCAGGTTTCTAACACCAACCCTGCAGGGGTGTTGATTTCTGGGTTTGAATACGGTTACGACACGGCAGGCAACCGCATCTATGACCGTGTTCAACACAGGAACAATCGAGGTCATGCTTATTCGTACGATTCGGCTTATAGGCTTACTGAGGCCAAGCTGGACATGCCGGATCCTGTGCGGGAGCTTCAGAACCCTGGTTCGCAGGATTACACCAAAAAACTCTCCTGGAACATTGACAAGGTCAACAATTGGCTCGGCAAAACACAGGACAACACGCCAAGAGTGGCCAACGATGGTCAGCAAACCAACTATACTGTTAACGATCTCAACCAAATCACTCAAGCGGGCAACCAACAAATCCAATACGATCCCAATGGCAACATTATCAATAATGGCACGTATATTTTTGATTACGATTATCACAACCTTTTGGTGGGCGTGCGTGATGCCCGAAACAATACGGTGCTCTTTACTTATGAATACGATGCCCTGGGCCGCAGGCGAGCCAAGGTGAATGCGCAGACCTTGGAAGCGACCCAGTATTTTTATGATGGGGCCGAAGTGATTGAGGAAAGGGACGGAAGAAATCAAGTCATCGCCACGTATGTTTATGGGCAAGGGTTGGACGACATCATTTCGATGGAACGAAATGACCAGCAGTATTTTTACCACAAAGATTATCTGGGAAGTGTTGTTGCCATCACGGACGAGAACGGGAATGTTGTCGAACGGTATGAATATTCACCTTATGGTGAAGTGACCATCCTCGATGCGAATAACAATGAGCGACAAGAAAGCGCGATTGGTAACCGCTTCATGTACACGGGTAGGGAATATGATTCCGAAACTGGGCTCTATTATTATCGAGCAAGATATTACGACCCAACCCTAGGCCGCTTCCTGCAAAGAGATCCCATTGGCTATGGTGATGGTATGAATCTGTATGCGTATGTGGGGAATAATCCCATGAATTGGATTGATCCATTGGGATTATGCAAGCAAGGCAAGTGCATCAATTCGGATGTATCGGGTTATACAGGTGGGGCCTACGATATTTCTTATATTCGAAGTCCAGACTTCACATCGAGTAATCCAAATGTGAATGGGATTTTACGGGGCGTGAATAATATTGTTGGTTTTGCAGCAACAAATCTCAACTATATTAACAATATTTCAGGAATGGCTTTATTTGATCTGCCTGCATCAATTGAAAATCTCTCTGTGTCTCATGGTGGTCCGACCTTCTTTGAAGCTTCAATAAGTTTCCAACAGGCAACCCCATTGCTTCCGGATGAAGCGCTTCCAGCTATTTTAGGCAGCTTGGCGAGATATTCTAAGGTTGCGAAACTCGAAGAAGTGGCGGGGCTGGGGAGAGTCAAACCAAGTTTTGATATTGCATCAACGTTTAGAAATGGAAAGTTTAGAGAAATTACATTGAAACCGGGTACTGTACTTGAACGTGCTTTTGAAGAAGGTAAGAACTCACCTATTGGAACGTTCTTAACTCGAGGATCTACTGCTAGAAATATTAATTCCACTCAAGAAGCAGTCGTCAAACTAGGCCTAAAAGGCACATCTAATCTCAGTCCTAATACTATATCGACCTTAGAAGTCACAGCGCCGATTAAAGCTAAAATTGGTTTTATTGAAGGTGGTGGAACGCGAGCTGTTCAAATTGTCATTGATTCAAAAGATACTAAATATTTAGAAATTATAGGAGGACGTCACCTTGGCTCATAAAACTTTCACTAGGGATGTTTTAGTTAGATTTATTGACCCCGATAATCTTGGAAGAGGTTTTATGAGCGAAGATAATCTCGAGGGAAAAATTGTGGATATAATTGAAGGCCCATACGATCAAAGCTGGATTCTTAAACTTAATAAAAAAATAAGCTGTTTTGATCTTGAAGGAAGAACCTTCAAAGAAGAGTATTTCTTATTAAAACCAATGGTGATTGTGGGTCACGCTAAAGATGTTTTTGAAAAGAAAGGTCGACATATTGTAGACGCCATTGCTTTTGTTTTAAAAACCGGAATTTATCCAACAAAAATAAACTCAGTGAGCGATTATAATAAATTTCCAATGATCAATAGTGTGCGGATAACTTTTGAAGGGGGCCATGGGGTCAGGTCCTGAGTGCGCCAAGAAGCGTAGATGAGGGGGAAGCGTGTTTCAACTTCGGTGTAAGGATCACCGAAAAAAATCTAGGTCCATGAAGGACCAGAGTAAAAAGAAATGTATGGAAAAATATTGTTATATCCATTCCGATAGGGGGGACCGTGGGATCAGGTCCTGACAATGGACCAGAAGGAAAAAGAAGCTGATAAATTATGGCAATAATTCGGCACAAAATATTGGTCATGAGGTTAGTTCTTACAAAGGGCTAGAGTGAATAATATGAAAAACCTTATTTTGACAACCAGTATCCTTTTTTTAACTGTTTTTAGCTCGCGTGGTTACACGCAATGTCTTCCCGTAAATAATTTTGGAGAATACATAAATATATTGCGCCAGCCAAAGAATTCTTATTTTAAAAAAGTGAAAAATGAAATCGATAAAAAAACTTTATCGACTTCTGATCTGGAAAGGGATTTTCCCGAAATGTTTAAGAAAAAACGAGATGAAATTATTACGGTTGTAGGTATCACCTTCGATAAAAATGGACAGTTAAGAAAAGCGGTCATCCTGAAGAAGAGCCTTTTTAATAATTTTGATGACCAAGCCTTGAAAGCAGTAAGAGCTGTCCCCAGGTATCCCAAGCCGCCAAAAGATATGCTCCAAAGTGACCAATTTGTTCATTTGGCAAAGGTCTTTTTTGTGCCCCCTATGGAAGCCTGGGGAAAGTACATTAATGTGACTGATCCTTCTTACTCTTATTTTTTGAGGATCAAAAATAAGCTTAAAAAAATATGGAATCCAATGCCTATTCTCAGAGAGGGCATGCAAATCAAAAATATCTGGGAACGAGAGAAAATCGAAACGGTTGTGGGTTTTAGCATAGATCAAAATGGTCATTTAAAAGATGTCGGCATTCTTAAGGAAAGTTTTTTAGGAAGTTTTGATGACGAAAGTGTTCGAACTGTAAAAGCACTTGGTGTCTATCCCAAGCCACCTAAAACCATTCTAAAGGAAAATAATCAGGCTCATATGGCATGGCACTTTGTTGTGTGTGGTTTGAATGAAATTTAACTTGTTTTAACTCCTTCCCACGCTCTGCGTGGGAAGGAGGTAAAGAATAAATATGAAAAAACTTAACGCACTTTATTTTATTGTTATTTTTCTTCTGGTTCATTGTGGCCTCTCACCAAGTGGCTCACAGGAAGGGGTTCTCTCAGATCCGGATAATCTTTTTAGCCAGGTGCCTAAAGAGACCCCAATCGCTCTATTGCAGGACCACTGGGATCTTTACGGAAAAATAACCTCAACTAACTGTGATTGGTTGTTTGGCCTTAATGAATTCTACATTGATACGGCCATGGTAAGCGCAGAAGCCTGTCAATTAGGCTCAAATGAAGAGGAGGACATTGAAGACGATCCTTCGGATGGAGAAGAAGAGCCTGAAATTGTTTTTGAATATTTGGCTCAATGTTCTGCGGGTGGAAACGTTATCGCCCTTTTTACTGAAACAGTTTCAACGAATTTAACAAATGAATGTGTTGTTACGTCCAGGGATTTTAATCTGATTACTTTGGATAACGGTTTCATGAGGGGAGATTTTTATGGGGAAATCAACACCTCCAAAAAATGTCCTGAGAATACAGTTCGAAAATATAATGAATGTCATTACGAGGGCACGATTACGGGGACGAATGGGGCCATAGCAGGGCCATAGGGTCGAGTCCCGACAAGAGATTTAACTCGTTCCCACGCTCTGCGTGGGGACGGGAACGAGAGAAAAACCGTTTTCACACATGGTGTGAAAACAAAAATGAAAGGAACGAGTAATGAAGGTACTACGATTTATAGTGGGGGTGTTTTTTATCATCACCGTGGCTTGTGGAGGGGAAGGTGGCAGTGAAAGTCAGGCTGATCCGGTTGATCTTAACGCCGGCATTGATGTTGATCCGCTGGCGGGTGTGGATACAAGCCTGGGGTGCGGTGATGCAGAAGATGTGCGGGAGGAAACGGCTGTTGTTTATGACAATGGATGCCCTTTTACCCTGAACCCAGGCTTTGAAGTGTCTCAACAGGATTGTCGTGTTGAGTTTAAAAAAGCAAACATTACCGATGCCAGTGTAAACGGTGCCATTGATAAGGATGAAAATTATCATTTCCAGATTGTGCAGCGTCTTAATCAAACATTGTATGATTGTGTGAGCCAATTGATAAGTGGTGATTCCCAGGATGCGGTTCGTGACTATCAGTTTCATTGCCAGGCTGCCGATGACACCTGTTCCTTGGGAATGCAGTTTATTGATGGCAATGCTCGTTTACCCAATGTGGTTGCCAGAGTGAACGCCGGCAACGGTTGCGGCAATTATAGTGGGAATGCTTTTCGCTTTATTT
>MGPH01000004.1 GCA_001797365.1 Deltaproteobacteria bacterium GWA2_45_12 | reverse complement strand
CAATGAGTTCACGAAAAAATCAGAGTCTGGAAAAAATCATGAGTAAGAAAATGATTATTCCGACAGGCTCCTAGAGTAACAAGAGAACTAACCCAACGGGCGGGAAGATTAACTAAGATGGCTGTCACTTTTTCTTGGGGGGCTACTAAAAATAGTCCTTCATCCAATGTGATGAGGCGCCGTTGTGCAAAAATAAAATCAAAGACTCTACGATCAACCTGAATGGGTGGCGCTAATTCGGGAAGAAATTGTATTTTGTCAGGGATGTATTGGGCAAAGTCTGGTTTGAACCATCTGGGCATACTTGTAATAATAATTGTGTCCTTTCCTGCTCCTGCGGCTCGCAAGCTGGTGGGTAATGTTAACAGATGCCTTCGATGATCCATACCAATAGCCATGGGAGATGGATGTTCGATGTTGGATAAATGAGCCCATCTAAGACCGAGTCTGTGTTGAGCTAAAAATTGAGCCACAGGCCTCATGGAGTTTGGATCGAATGCATCCAGGTGAGCCACTGCGATCCTCTTTTGGGTGATGAGCCACTTGAGGCGTTGGAAGACTTTTTCATCTTTGGCCCATAATAAGGGGGTTCTGGCATCCACAATTGTGTCTGGTAGTTCACCTCCACCATGAGTGTACATGTGTAGCCATTCTCTTTCATGTAGGGGTTGGCCTTTGTAACTCAATTTTTTATTGGCCACCGCAACAAGGGCATCAAACCCCTGTTCGGGACCGTCCAGTTGTTCAATGGCTTGGAGGAGAGCTTTGTTGAATGAGGCTACTTGAGGATCGATGTCAGCCAGAACAATGGCGTCGGCATCGACAGTTAAAGCGACATCAAGATGATGAAAGGAGCCGATGCCCAGGTACCCTCCGCCACGTTCGGGCAAGGTAGCTAAACCAGAGCAAAGCATATCCACATCTTCAGTGGAGAAAATAAATCCACCACCATTTCCTTTAATCCCACCTGAAAGGACGGGTATATTTCCCCTTGTATGGATAGTTTTTTTACGTAGAGGTCCTGGAATTTGAAGAAATGGAGGCGCGATTTCCAATTTTGCTTCACCACCAAGGGTAAATCCATCAATCGGTACAGGCGTGAGAGGGGTTGTTTTTTTTAAACGAGCAGGATGAAAAGAAGAAGGGGGTTGTCCCGAAGGCCCACCCAAGTGGAGCATACGTTGATGCAATACTCCCGTAAAAGAGGCCCGTGCCTGAGGTAATGTTAATGTCGGTGTCCTAAACATACCCTCTTGTCGGCAATTATTTCAAATGGTTGCTGGTCCATTTTTTAGATGATCTACGAGGGTGTTGAAAGGTATTTCCATCTGCGTTTTTTTGGCCATGTCTTTTACTTGGACTTTTCCCTCTTTGACTTCGTTTTCTCCCAGAATAACGGCATGGGTGCAGCCCAGTTTGTCGGCGCGGCGGAATTGAGCTTTGAAGGATTTTTCTTCGAAATCAATTTCACAGGCAATGCCGTTTTGGCGAAGGGAATGGGCGATCTCGATAGCTTTGGGCCAGGCTTCTCTCCCCAGGAACATCACATAAACTTTTGTGGAAGGGGGGGGCGGTGTTTTTCCTTCAAGCAATAGAACCAACCGTTCTACGCCCAGGGCAAAACCCACGGCCGGAATATCCTGTCCGCCCAAATGCTTGACCAACCCATTGTAACGTCCACCGCCGCCAAAGGCATTTTGGGCGCCCAGATTGTTTGAAATGAATTCGAAGGCCGTTTGATCGTAATAGTCAAGGCCGCGCGCAATACGAGCGTTGATGACAAAGGGAACTTTAAGAAGGGAAAGGCCGTTTTTCACCGATTCAAAATGGGGCTCGCAGTTTTCACATAAATAGGAAAAAATTTCCGGGGCCTTGTGGAAAAGTTTTTGGCAAGATTGATTTTTGCAATCAAATACACGCAGGGGATTGGTGGTTATACGGCGCTGGCAGTCCTCGCAGTATTCGGTGCCATGTTTGGATAAATATTTCTTAAGCTCTTCCTGATATTGGGAACGGCATTTTCCCGCCTGCTGCGTGCATCCCAAAGAGTTAATCTGAAGTTCAAAGTCGGTAAGCCCCAGTTTACGAACAAAAGAATCGGCCAGGACAATTATTTCTACATCAGTTTGGGGTGTTTTGGTGCCGAAAATTTCGGCGCCAATCTGATGGAACTGTCGCAGACGGCCTTTTTGGGGGCGCTCGTAACGAAACATGGGGCCCATGTAATAAAGTTTGGTAACAGGGTCGGCCCTTTCAAAATTATGTTCGATATAGGCCCGGACCACAGAGGCCGTGCCTTCAGGTCGCAGTGTGACAGATTCGCCCCCCTTATCATCAAAGGTGTACATTTCTTTTTTTACCACACCTGTTTCGGTGCCAATGCCACGGGCAAAAAGCTCGGTCACTTCCAAAAGAGGGGTACGGATTTCTTCAAATTGAAACAGGGCGAAATGAACACGAGCTGTTTCTTCAATGTGTTGCCACAGTTTGATTTCAGGGGAAAAATTATCTTTGGTGCCGGTGATGGATTGGATCATAAATTATTGTAAGGGCGCCCCTTGGTACGCCCTAATCGGAGGGCGCAGCAAGCAGCGCCCCTACATTACCTCAAAACTGATGTCAACACTGGGGGCAGAATGTGTCAACGCTCCGACAGAAATGCGTGAAACCCCCGTGGCCGCGTATTTACGGACATTGTGCAGGTTTACACCGCCAGAGATCTCCAGTAGGGGCGCCGCTTGCTGCGCCCTTGCCAACGAAACCGCCTTCCGAATCTGTGCCAGCCCCATATTGTCCAATAAAAGAATGTCCACACCATGCTTAAGTGCTTCTCTGACTTCCTTAATATTCTTTGCTTCGGCTTCGATCATAGGGGCTCGCGTATGCTCTCCACTCGCCTTTATCTGCCACTGGCAGCGGCTCATGGAGCCTTCCTCCACCGGCAAAGCCGGATGGAGCCTCCCCCTCAACGCCGCTGTGCGGCTGTTAAATTTTGTACGATGGGCCTTGGCTTTGTCAATGGCCGCTCCAATCCCTCCGCATGCGGCGATGTGATTGTCTTTGATAAGATACATGTCTGAAAGATTCAGTCGATGATTTTGTCCTCCGCCATGGGCAACAGCTTGTTTCTGGAGCATGCGTAGCCCCGGTACGGTTTTACGCGTGTCCAAAATTCGTGCGCGATAAGGTTTGATGGTTTCCACAAAGCGAAAAGTTAATGTGGCCACGCCGGAAAGTTGTTGCAAAAAATTAAGCGCCACCCGTTCGGCGCGCAGGATATCCGTTACTTTGCCGCGGACTTTTCCGAACACTTTCCCTTTTTTGATGAAATCGCCGTCCTTGGCCGATGTTTCAAGGCGGAGAGAGGGAGAGACTTGGTGGAAGACTTCCCTGACCATGTTTATTCCCGAAAGAATCAAATCCTGTTTGGCCAAAAAAACACCCCGCCCCGTTTTTTTGCCATCAAAAATGGCGAGGCTGGTGATGTCATTTGTGATGACATCTTCCTTGAGGGCAAGGGAGACGATTTGGGAGAGGGATGGGTTCATGTTTTTGATTCTAAAGGGCGAACACAAGGTTCGCCCCTACGTCATTTTAATAGGGCGATTTCCATCTCTAAAACATTCAATCTCGTTCCCACGCTCCGGCGTGGGAACGCATAGAGCCGACGCTCCAGCGTCGGTTATTTGTTCAAAAGATCAATTTCCGTTTTCAAAACTTTTTCCAATTCTTTCGCCTGTGTTAATGTCAGCCGTTTTTCCGTAATCAAATCGGCCTCGGCGTTTTCCATGAACTTAGGATCATTTAATCTTAATTCCAATTGTTTAATATCCGCCAGAACCCGTCCTAATTTCTTTTGAACACGCTCTGTTTCTTTGGCCCTGTCAATACCGTTGGCAGCCAGGGGGATGGCGATATAGCCGTTTTCAATACCTACCAAGGCGGCAGATTCTGTCATGTTGCCGGTCCGGGTCCCTACTTTCCCCAATTTTCCCAACTTCATGATCATACCGACAATTTCTTCGTACTTGGCCAAATTGGTTTCGGTGGTTTTAATTTCGATCGAAATTTCCTGAGCAAGTGGCAGGCCTGTTTCCTGACGGATGCTTCGGATGGAGGACAGGGTGGCATTCAGTAATTCGATTTTCTCCCAAGCTTTTTTATCTTCTTTTTTGAGATCCCATGCAACGGGGAATGATGCCAAGGCAATGCTCTTTCCTTTTCGATCCACCAAAATCTGCCAGATCTCCTCAGTGATGAAGGGCATGAAAGGATGCAAAAGCTTAAACGAGGTATCCAAAACAAAATAGATGGTGGCTGCGGTTTCCTTTTTGGCCGCAATGTTTTCACCTCGAAAAATTTCCTTGGAGAGTTCCACATACGAATCGCAAAACTTCATCCAGAAAAATTGATAAAGGGCCTGTGCTGCCTGGTTAAATTCATAGGCTTTAATTTTTTCGGAGACCTTCCTGATAGTTCTTGAAAGTTCCACCAGGATCCATCGGTTTAAATCTTCTTTTGGCTCCACGGTTTTGAAATCATTTTCACCTGAAATAAATGGCGCCGCATTCATCAGCGCAAACCGTGACGCATTCCAGATTTTATTGCAAAAATTGCGATACCCTTCGATGCGGGCTTCATCTAATTTGATGTCACGGCCCTGGGCGGCGAAAGCGGCCAGTGTGAAGCGAAACGCATCCGTCCCATATTTGTGCATCATCACCAGCGGATCGACCACATTCCCTTTAGACTTGCTCATCTTGGCGCCTGTAGGGTCGCGAACCAGGGCATGGATATGAATGTCTTTAAATGGAACCTTCCCCATGAAATGGATACCCATCATCATCATGCGGGCGACCCAGAAGAAAATGATGTCAAAGGCGGTGACCAAGACACTGGTGGGATAAAATTGTTGTAGGGGCGAACCCTGCCTGCCCGCCTCTGGAGGGTGTTCGCCATTCCATGGCCAGCCCAAGGTAGAAAAGGGCCAGAGGGCGGAAGAAAACCAGGTGTCAAGGACGTCGGGGTCTTGGGTTAATTGTGTGGACCCGCAGGTGGAACATTTTTTGGGAGGTGTTTCGGAGACGATGGGGGGGCAGTTGTGTAGGGGCGAATCTTGTATTTGCCCAGGGCGATCACAAGGATCGCCCCTACCACCCTTCTCACAATACCATGCCGGAATTTGGTGTCCCCACCAGATTTGTCGCGAGATGCACCAGTCCTGAATATTTTCCATCCAGTTGAAATAGGTTTTTTCCCAATGTTGGGGAACAAAGCGGGATTCGCCGTTTTTGACTGCGGCAATGGCTTTTTCGGCCAAGGGTTTTGTGCTGACAAACCATTGGAAGGATAAAAATGGTTCCACCACGGTGCGACAGCGATAGCAATGCCCGATCTTGTTTTTGTAAGGCTCGATTTTTTCCAATAATTCTTGTGCTTCCAAATCTTCCACCACTTTCTGCCGCGCTTGGGCTGTTGTGAGCCCGGCATAAGCGCCGCCCTTGTCATTGATCTTTCCGTCAATAGTTAAAATATTGATGTGTTCCAACCCATGGCGGTTGCCTACCAGAAAATCGTTGAAATCATGGGCCGGTGTGATTTTGACAACGCCACTGCCGAATTCTTTGTCGACATAATCATCGGCAATGACGGGAATCTCACGGTTGGTTAAGGGAAGTTTCACCTTTTTACCAATCCAATCTTTGTAACGTTCATCGTTGGAATTAACAGCGACGGCGGTATCTCCCAAAAGGGTTTCAGGCCGTGTTGTCGCGACGATGAGGGTAGGGGCGCTGCTTGTTGCGCCCGTAATTGAGGGCGCGCCAAGGGGCGCCCGTACAATCGGATATTTAATATGCCACAAACTCCCCTGCGATTCTGAATGTTCCACTTCCAAATCCGAAAGGGCCGTATGGCATCGGGGGCACCAATTGATGAGGCGTTCCCCCCGATAAATCAGCCCTTCTTTATACAACTGCACAAAAACTTTTTTAACGGCCGTTGACAACCCTTCATCCATCGTAAAACGCTCGTTTTTATAGTCGCAGGAAGCGCCCAGTCTTTTGAGTTGACTGATAATGGTGCCGCCGGATTCGGTTTTCCATTTCCAAACGCGCTCCACGAATTTTTCACGGCCCAGGTCATGGCGGTTTTTTCCTTCGGCATGCAATTGTTTTTCCACCACGTTTTGTGTGGCAATGCCGGCATGGTCGGTGCCAACGACCCAGAGCACATTTTCGCCGTTCATGCGGTGGTAGCGCACAAGAATGTCCTGAAGGGTTGAATTAAGGGCATGCCCCATATGCAAAGAGCCGGTCACATTGGGCGGAGGAATGACAATGCTAAAGGTGCCCTTGGGGCTTTTTGAAAAATCGGGAGCAAAAAGATTGTTTTGAAGCCAAAACTCAATCCAGCGATCTTCAACGGTATGGGGTTCGTATATTTTGTCGAGTTCCTTTGTTTCCATTTGAATATGAGGTGATTATCGAATAATCTATCAACCTTCAACATGAAAAAAATACTGCAGCAATGGGTTCCCTGGATTGTGGTTGTTTTGGTGTTCTATCTTTTATTCCAAAAAATACCCCCTTCAGAGATTTTTGAGACCTTTTCTTATGTTCGTTTGGGGCCGTTTATTTTTTATAGTCTGGTTTATTTTCTTCTCATGCTTGTTTTTGATGTGGTGAGCCTTGAATGGATTTTCAGGCGGTTTGTCACCCATGTCGGTTTTGTTGAAACCCTTTACATGCGTGGGGCCACTTACCTGCTGATGCTTCTTAATTACAATTTGGCCCAAGGGGGCATGGCGCTTTATTTAAGAAAGACACATCAGGCCCCCACTTTTCAAACCTTGGGGGCCATTTTTCTGACCGGTGTGGTTGATCTGACCCTTGTGTTTAGTTTCAGCTTTGTCGCTATTTTTTACGGAGATGTTGTTTATCGTGGGGTATCATTAAGACCCTTTATTTTGAATTTTGGGGCCGTTTTTTATGCCTTGGTTTGTATGTGGTTTCTTTTTTGGTTCTGCCATAACACGCTTTTTGTCAAAAAATTAACCCGCAAATGGGGCCTTTTTCAATGGGTACTAAACAAGAAGTTATTCATTGCTTTTAGGGAAATGGAAGTGCGCGATTTGTTCATGGTGATGCTATTAAGATTACCTCTTACTTTGACAATCATGTTTTCGGTCCCTTTTATTCTTCATGCATTTCAAAGTTCGGTTTCGTTTCATCACATTTTCACTTATATCCCCGTGGTGATGTTTGTAGGAACACTTCCCATCACTCCTGCGGGGATGGGGACTGGCCAGGCACTCATGGTTGATTTCTTCAAGGGTTCTCTTGTGGGCCCTGCCGGGCTTACAGCAGAGCAGATTCTTTTTTCTTCAAGCCTTATCTGGGCTTTTGTCAATCTCGTGCTTAAAAGTATTTTTGGAGCTTATTGTTTGCATAAAAAATCACGCCATTTATTCATGCCCAATTAATGATATGCCGCCCCCATAATCGCCAAATGAGGGAAATTAATCAGCCGCACAGCGGTGTTGAGGGGGAGGCTCCATCTGGCTTTGCCAGTGGAGGGGGCGATCGCCCAGCCCCTATAATTGACGCGATGTGTTGCGTTAAAGATTTTTTTGAAAATACCGTTTGAACACCCTTTTTTGTCCATGCTAAACTTTAAGCATTGAGGGACTCCAAAATGGGTGAAAACATACTTCTTCACACAGAAAGCCTTCCCGAATTTTTCAAGGAAAAAGTCCATTATTCCATTACCCACCTTAAGGCTCCGGTGAGTCCTGAGGTGGAATATTATCTGGTGAATCTTCTGTTTCAATTTGCCCAGTCGGATCATTTTTATGAGGTGGGCGAAACCGGTCAGATAGAAGACCGGGCTCTGGCCACGCGCTATTTTGACGCGCAAGGGCTTGCCGATAAAGCAAAGATTCCTGTTTTAAAAAAAATGGGAGATTGTGCCCTTTATATTTCCGGTTTTTTTGCTGACAGCTTTTTTAGAAAAGCCATCAATCTAAAATATTATATTGATATGGGGCATTTTGCTTATTCCTCTGTTTCAACCCTTATCCCTGGTTATTCGGAAAAAATTTTAAAAAATCTTTTTGAAGAACTTTCAAGAAAATTCATCGTTTTGGTGGATGTGATCAATGATGTGCGTGATTCGACGGAGCTTAAGTCGGACCAGAACCTTCTTAAACTTTATGAACGTTGGCTTCATACGGGCTCGGAGCGGATAAAAGCCATTTTAAATGAACAGGGAGTTATCCCCAACGAGTGTGTGAAAACGGGGTTTGAACAGTAGGGACAATCCTAGGATTGTCCCTACAACCTATATGCTTCTTGAACAAGTACAATCCCAGCTTGAGTCTATTTATGATATCGGCCTTAAGGAACGGGCTGAGGATTTTCTTATTGAAAAAAAGGAAGCCCTTTCGATTTTGAATGTGAAAGAGGAAACCAAAATTCCCAAGGAACTCTTACTTGTCCGGCAACCTGTGGATGAAACGGTGGAAGTGGCTCTCTTTTTAGACCCCAAATTGTTTCGTAATCTGAGTGCCCATAATCTTTTTGAGAATATCAGCCAAAAAAGTCTTTCTGATTTTTGCATTGTCATCGAAGGAGTTTCCCATTTTGTTTATTATTTGTGGAAATCTTATCGCAAGGTTCCCATTACCCAGCTCGAACTTGAACTTCAGGCTGAAATAGACAAGTTTGTGATGCTGTTTTTGTATTTAAGAACAGCCCAATCCGGATCAGGTTTTTCCCCGTCCCGTATTTTTGAGGCTTTGTTTGAAAATTTTACCCTTTTGGATCATTTGTCCGGCACCCAAAAAAATCGTTACATGACGGCCAGCCACTTGGCGGGGAAATTCTGTTATCAGCTTCATCAAAGGTTTCATGCTCATCAACATTTAAGAGTTCTTTTAGATGAAATCAGGCATTTCTATAATCTTACCCAGGAACAAAAAATCAGCTACATCATGCATTGATTAAAATAAATTTTTCTGAGTGATTTATTTTATTTGAGTTACTTATGGGCACCTCTAAAAACTGTTGCAGAGTGACCCTTCGAGAGCCTCAGGGTGTCCCAACTAAGCTATAGTGGACCTCCTCTCCTGGGCTTTTTATGCCCGAAAGTTCTACTTATGAAATGTCTTTTTTTAGGGGAAGCTTACGGACATGGTGAGGTTCTCGAACCATGAACTCGAGTTTTTAGAGGTACCAGAGGTACCCTTATGGGAACAAAGAAAGTGATGAGTGAATAGAGTTTTTAGAATGATTTGAATATGTTGGCCATGTTGGTTCGTAATCTTTTATTTGGTTTCCCCATTGACTCCAATTGGCTCTTTCACCTCTGGCAAAGAGCTCGAGATATGGGCCTTTGCTGCATTGCTCTATGAGTGAGAAAAGTTCATCAGGTTTCCTAGAGTGTTCACGTTTACGAGTATTGATTAAATTTACCTGAGTTCTTCCTGCTTCTAAGGTTCTTGCATTTTTACCTTTTACCCCGAATAAAATTAATTCGGTTACATTTCTAAAATAGAAACCAACACCTCTTCCATCCGGGCCGCCATCTTTTCTTATTTTGTACCAAACAATATTTGTTTTATAAGTAAATCCCCAAGCGTGCAATACTTCCAAGCCCTCACCTAGTAATGCATTTGGTACCCAAAGATACAAATGGGCAGGTTCTTTACAAACCTTAGCTACAGGGAGAGATTTTATTTCAGATAATGTAAGTGTTGGGTAACGATTGAGCCTTTTGTGTTCGGGGGCCATTTTTCCAGTTCTATTTTTAAATTGCCATGGAGGATCAGCAAGTATGGTATGAAAACTTCCTTTAATTGAATCTTGAAAATCAGTTATAAAATTATTTTTTGATGTATTAATTATTTGTTTCATATAATTTTTGAGTAATTCCAAAAACAAGTAGTGGGCATCCAGATCCTCCACCACCTTCGATTCTTGGTAAAAGTTTGCTCATATGTGTTGTTGAAGCGCCATAGGATTTTCCGCGGTCTAGTCCATTGAAGATATCTTGGAGGTTGTCGCATCTTGTTATAATGATGCCCACGCTAATTGCTCTCAGATCAAATAACAGTCTAAAATTATTAAGATCCCTGTCAAAAAAAGGGTCTTTATTATTCCATTCAATTTCTAAAGCTACACGGTTTTTATAACAGTCAATTTTATGAGTAGGAGAATCCATCGAATGTCCATCGACAACTACTTTGGTTGTGAAAAGTTTTTCATGCCATCCTTTATTATAAAAAGCATGATCAATTGCTTCTGCAACTTGTGATTTTCTTCCACCCCCTTCTGTGATCCAGCTTTTCTTGAGTCTAAACTCTGTCAAGACCTCAATTATATTATCCCATTCTTTGTGGAAATCATTTTTAAGAATAACACAAGCATGTTTCCATTCATGTATTTCATAAGCGTCTCTGATGAATTTTGGGAGAATGTCAATCGTCATAGATCAATGGTATGCACCCCAGGGCAAGCCCTGGACCCAAGATTCTCCGCCTTAGGCGGAGAATCTTGACCCGGCAAGACTCGTCCCCGAAGCCAACGAGCGTAGGGGATAAACCCGGAAAAACAAATTATTTTAGGCCTATTTTTTAATAATAACAAATTTATTTTTACGGTTTTAAATTTAAATTGGTTTATTTGACGCTTCTCTTATTCAATGCTACCGTTTCCCACTTATGAATTCATGGCAAGGTCAACTTCCATCGTTATTGCAAGCCACTCCATTTCAAAAAGAAAGTTTTAATCTGGTCAAATTGGCGGGAGAAGCCAGTTACCGTGAGTATTTTCGTTTTCATTTCAAGGATGGCCGGACAGCTATTTTGATGAAAATGCCCTCGGGCTTTGCCTCTGTTTCAGAAGAAGTCACCAAAACCACAAAAAAAATGGATGAACTGCCCTTTATCAATGTTCAAAAATATCTCAAAGGTGTTGGATTGCCTGTTCCTGAAATTTATGCAGCCAATGCGGATAAGAGTCTCCTGGTTTTGCAGGATTTAGGGGATCTGGCTCTTGAAAAGGTGGTTTCGGGGGCCAGTGATGATGTTTTGATTTCATCTTACAGAAAAGCGCTGGGCTTACTGGTTCAATTTCAGCAAAAAACATCCCAAAATCGTGACGGGAGTTGTGTGGCCTTTTATCGCCGTTTCGACAAGGATCTTTTGTTGTGGGAAATGAATCATTTTCTGGAATACGGGATTGAAGATCGTTTTCAGATAAAAGTTGAATCCGAAGATAAAAAGATTTTTGAAGAATTTGCCAACCAGATTTGTGATGAAATTGGGGTCATGCCCCAAGGGCTTACCCATCGCGATTTCCAAAGCCGCAATCTTATTTTATACAAGGCAAATTTGTGGATCATTGATTTTCAGGATGCCCTCTTGGGCCCGGTGTTATACGATTTGGTGGCCTTACTTCGGGATTCCTATATTTGTCTGACACGGCCCCAGGTTGAAGGATTGGTGAAAGATTTTGCAGGACTTTTATTTAAAGGGCATCCCTATGAGGCCATGCCGGAAAAAATTCTGACCCATTTTGATCTTTTGACCATTCAACGAAAATTAAAGGATACGGGAAGGTTTCAATACATTCATACGATGAAGAAAAATTCCTCCTTTTTGATTCATGTGCCCAACTCCATTGCCTATGTGAAGACAGCCTTGAAGGCTCAACCTAAATACCATGGGCTTTTGGAGATGATTGGGAAATATGTTTCTGAGTTCAGATAATTCATGGTTCGACCACCGCGTAGCGGGGTCCCGTGCGCGGGACGGGGCTTCAGCCGGAGGCTGATCCGTCCTCTGGCGGACACCATGTTCAGGTAAGGGCAATTCATGAATTGCCCTTACATACATAAAGGACACCCTGAGCTTTGTCGAAGGGTGACCGGCTTATGAAAGTGATGCTTCTTGCCGCGGGTCTTGGCACGCGGCTTAAACCTATAACTGACAAGATTCCCAAACCACTCATCCCGGTGAATGGGATCCCCCTTATTTTTTACAATTTGGCCCTGTTAAAAAAACATGGGGTGCAGGATGTGGTGATTAACCTCCATTATATGGGGGACAAGATAAAAAAAATTCTTGGGGATGGCTCTTCTTTTGGTTTCAAGTTTCGTTATTCCGTAGAACCAAAAATTTTAGGGACGGGGGGTGGCATCAAAAGGGCGGAAAGTTTTTTGGATGACGGCAGTTTTGTGGTGATGAACTCGGATATTATTGTGGATATTAATTTGAAAGCTTTTTTTAAATGGCATCGCTCTAAACGAAACGGAGTGAGTCTGGCCGTGGTTGAAAGTGACAAAGCCTTTGAGTTGGGAGTGTTGCAGGTGGAAAAAGAAGGACGTGTGTTGTCCATTTTGGGGCAACCCATGGTTTGTGAATCAGGTGTGGCCAATACTTTTTTTACCGGGGTGCATGTTCTTTCTCCTTCCTTTATTAAAAATTACAAAAGACGGGGTAAAACCTGTATTGTACGCGATGGATATATCCCTTATTTAGAGGCTGGCGGGGAAATAGGGGCTTACATGTATCAGGGTTATTGGAATGATTTGGGAACTGTAGAAAGGCTTAAAAAAACGGAACAAGACCTAAAAAATAAAAAGATCGTTTTAAGTTATTTCAAGGAACTGACATGGATTAAAAATCAATTGGACGATGTTTCCAAATCGCTGTAGGGACAATCCTAGGATTGTCCCTACACGGCGTAGGCGGTGGGTGAACAATAAAGATTATTTTTTTACAATCGAAAGGAGATAGATATGTTTTTTTCTGTTGCATGGGCTCAAGTGCAGGGCGAGCAAACAATGACCGAAAAGGGTATTCTCAGCCTTTTATGGAATTCAAGCCCCGTTGTCCAGTTAACCCTTGTCATCCTGGCTGTTTTTTCAGTGGTCAGTTGGGCCATTATTTTCATGAAAATAAAACAGTTCAAGATGGCCCAAAAAGATTGCCAGGATTTTTGGGGCAGCTTTTCTCAAAGCCCCTCGTTAAATGATGTGTTGGAAAAACGTGCCGTAAAATCGGGGCCTCTTTACGAAATTTTTCGTACAGCCATGGATATGGGAAGCAAATTCAAGCAAACAGCCAAAGGGGCTTTTTTCAAGGAACATCTCATGAATCGCCTGGCCCAGGCACGCGAAGAGGAAATTTATAAGCTGGAACAATACATTTCTTTTTTGGGGACGACGGCGTCCACAACCCCCTTTATCGGCTTGTTTGGCACCGTTTGGGGCATCTTGACGGCTTTTTGGGCCATCGGGAAAGCGGGTTCCACTTCACTTGCCACTGTGGGCCCTTATATTTCAGAAGCGCTGGTGACCACGGCCATCGGCTTGGCGACGGCCATCCCCGCGGTTATTGCCTACAATTATTTTGCGGGTAAAATAAAAATTCTCACCAAGATGATGGATTTGTTCATTGATGATTTATTGGTGAAGGTTGAAGAGGAAATGTAACTGACCCTAAGTAGAATATAAAAAATATGAAAATGCATCGTCACGAAAGCCAGGCGGTTTTGGCAGAAATTAACATCATTCCCTTGGTTGATATCATGCTGGTGCTTTTGATCATCTTCATGGTGGCGGCCCCGCTTTTGCAACAAGGGGTGGATGTTGATTTGCCTGAAGTCAATGCGGGAGCTGTTTCCCAGGCCAAGGACGACCTGGTGCTTACCATCAACTCGAATGGCCAGCTTTTTTTGGGGGATGACAAGTCCAATATTTATACTTTGGGGACATTGGAAGAAAAACTCAAATCCATTTTTGAAAACAAGCAAAAAAAAGAAATTTATCTTCATGCCGATAAAGATGCTGTTTATGGTTATGTGGTTCAAGTGATGGCCCTGTGTCAAAAAGCGGGCGTTGAACGTATGGGAATGATCACAACTCCCGAAGAAGCATCCCCTTCAAAGGACAAAAAAAATAGGTAGTTTGTCTTCTTATGAGTTTTAAGAAATATCTCTGGATATCGGTGATCTTTCATGGGGGACTCCTTTTGTTCGTCCTGTTTGGCCCCGGTTTGTCAAATCTTTTTCCCCGAGAAAAAAAGGTGACCTGGATTAAGCTTTCAAAGGGTACGGGGGAATTCAACAACGCTTCCCCTTATAAAAAAACAACGAACATGCCCAAGAACACCCTTCGTGAACAAAAAAACATCAAGGAAAAAACAAAGGACAAAACGGGCAGCGATAAAAAATCCGCTCAGGGCGTAAAAAAGAAACCCCAGCCATCGGCACAAAAAAAAAAGAAGCAAACAAGCACTCCCATCAAAAAGGCGCCGGAAGATAAAGCTATAGAGGATGCCTTAGCCCGTGTTCAGGAAGAATTAAAGCAACGCCAGGTGGATCTCGAAGCGGCCCAGGTTGAAAAAGAAGGCGGGGGGCAATCACCGGAAGGATCGGTGGATGTGACCAACGGAGAGACAAACCCAGAAATAGTGATGTATGTGACCACTTTAAAGAAAAAAATAAATGATGAATGGGTGACTCTCCCTAAGGCCAATGCTGAAGGCACAAGCCTTGTTACGGTCATTTCATTTCAGATTGATGCCCAGGGAGCCATTGTGACAACCCAGGTTGAAACCCAATCAGGGGATGTAACGTTTGATCTTTTGGCGCAAAGAGCCATCGAACGGGCGGCTCCTTTTCCTTCGCCTCCTGACATTATTCGGGAGGAAGCCTTAAGCGAGGGATTTTCAATTGAGTTTAATCCTCGTTCTGTTGTAGATACGGGGACCCAGTGATAAAGAGGGCGGGGAGACCCCGCCCCTACGAAAAATATATGAAAAAAATAATTCTTTTTCTTTTTATCGTTCTTCTTCCTGCATTAGCCCATGCCAAAATTTACATTGTCATTGATGAAGTTTC
Organism: Deltaproteobacteria bacterium GWA2_45_12; assembly: GCA_001797365.1. NCBI lineage: Bacteria > Deltaproteobacteria > Deltaproteobacteria bacterium GWA2_45_12. The sequence continues at coordinate 22,639 of MGPH01000004.1, read as the reverse complement.
GACCAAAAAATTTCCCATTGCCATTCCTGCTTTGCAAACTTTGGATGGGGGACATAACGAGCTTACAGAAAATGTCACAACTCTTTTGCGGAAAGACATGCGGCTTGCCGGCATTTTCAGGGTTTTGGATGAAGCCAGTTATCTGGAAAAAGACAGGGGGCTGGAGAATATTGATTTCTCCAAATGGAAGGCCATTGAAGCCTATGCCCTGGTGAAGGGAATTGTTGAGCCCAAGGGGGGAGGCAAGGCGCTGGTTGAATTACGTTTGTACGATACCGAAACCGAGCAGCTCTTGGTGGGCAAGCAATACCTTGTTTTTTCCAAGGATTATCCCGTGGCCGTGCACAAATTCACCGATGAGCTGATGCTGGCTTTAACGGGGGTGAAGGGGCCGTTTAATTCTCGTGTGGTTGCCGCCTGTGGCCGTTCCAATGCCCGCCAAATTTACACCTTTGCCATGGATGGAACCGAAAAATCAATTTTAACCAAAACCAAATCCAATAATATTTCTCCAAATTGGGCTCCTGATGGGTCCCGTGTGGCTTTCACCTCTTTCAATAATTTTTATCCGGAAATTTTTACGGTGGGGGTTGATGGTAAGGGGTTTAAACCTCTGACCCGAAACGCAGCGACCAATTTGACCCCGGCTTTCTCTCCTAATGGTTCGCAGATCGCCTTTGCCAGTTCCAAATCAGGAGACACCGAACTCTATTTGATGGACCTTTCCGGAAAAATTTCAAACCAGCTTACAAAAACCTATAATATTGACGTGTCTTCCGCCTGGTCGCCCGATGGTTCACAGATTGTTTTTGCCTCGGAGCGTGCGGGTAATTTGCATCTGTTTGTCATGGATGTGGCTTCAGGAAGTGTTTCACGCCTTACGTATACGGGCTATCAAAACGATCAGCCCGATTGGTCCCCCGATGGAAGAAAGATTATTTTTACAGCGCGTGATCGTGGGGCCTTTGACTTGTTTGTGATGAATGCCGATGGTTCGCTGATTCAACGTATTACCCGTGATGAAGGCAATAATGAATCCCCCACCTGGTCCCCGGATGGACGTTATATTGTGTTTTCATCCGGCCGTCGTGGCGGAAGCGGTATTTATGTTTCCATGGCCGATGGGGACAATCAAACCTTGATTCCCGGGACCGAATCGTGTGTGAATCCGGATTGGGGACCACGGCTGCAATAGTTGCTAGTCGCTAGTCCCTAGTAAGAATCTACTAGCAACCAGCGACTAGAGGCTCTTTAAGCAATGAACTACGCCGTCATTGACATAGGTACCAACACCCTCATTTTACTCATTGGTAAAGTGAAGGGGAAAAAGCTCGACAAAATACTTTTGGATCAGGCGTGCATTACCCGTCTTGGTCAGGGGCTTACTGAAAACCATTTTTTTATTTCCCAAGCCATGAATCGTACCCGGGAGGTTTTGGTCGGATTCAAAAAAAAATGCCAGGAACACGATGTTAAAAAAATTGTCGCTGTTGGGACGGCCGCCTGCCGTACAGCTGCCAATGCCCAAATTTTTATTGAAGCCGTTGCCAAGGAAACAAAAATAAAAACCCAGATTATTTCAGGGGATGAAGAAGCCGAATACACTTTTTTGGCCGTCAACCATGATTTTGGGGATAAAAATAAAAAAGCGATCGTGGCCGATATTGGGGGTGGTTCCACCGAAATTATTACAGGGAACCTGGGCCCCAAAATTAAAGAGCCTGAAACCACCATCAGCTTACCCATGGGATCGGTTCTTTTAACCGAAATGTTTGTACGTTCCGATCCAATTTCACAAGACGAGTTCCAACGTTTGCAAACTTCCATTCGCAACAATTTGGCCGACGAGCTGGATGATTTTTATCCAAAAGATTTCAACCCCCAGGATTACACCTTCATTGCCACGGCAGGCACAGCCACAACCCTTGCGGCCGTAGCCAAAAAATTGAAAGTATACAAGCCCGAAAAAGTGCATGGATCAAAATTGGAACTGCAAACCTTGCATCAACTCATCAAGGATTTTGCAGGGATGTCGGTGAAAGACCGACAGCAATTGCCAGGCATGGAGTCTTTGCGGGCCGATGTCATTTTGGCGGGCGCTTTATTGCTTAGTGAATTGATGCGCTATTTTAAACAGGACAAAGCTGTTATTAGTGATCATGGTTTGCGCTATGGAGTGTTTGCCAAAAAATTTTTAGGTTGATATTTTTTTCTTCCCCTTCTATTCCAGAGGGAATAGGGAGCATTTCGGAGTGTGTCATTCCGCATTCCGAAATAAGAATTCCGTATTCGTTATGAGCGGGAGACGGGGCTCGAACCCGCGACCCTCAGCTTGGGAAGCTGATGCTCTACCAACTGAGCTACTCCCGCATATTGATCCTTCGACTCAAACTCGGCCCCTTGGGGCCGAAATAAAAAAATGGATCAACCCTGAGCGATCCGCCGTAAGGCGGAGAGTCGAAGGGTCGCTCAGGATGAAACTCGGGGGCAAGCCCCCGAGTTGTCCATTTCGGAACCAAATTGGAATGAAACCACTATAAAAAAGGAGCAAAACATGCCAGCAAAAAAAACAAGTGCCTTTATGAAACCCCTTCAACCCGACGAAGCTTTGGGCGCCATTGTGGGCTCCAAACCACTTCCTCGTACCGAAGTTGTCAAAAAACTTTGGGTTTATATCAAGAAGAACAAACTGCAAGATGCCAAAAACAAGCGCAACATCAATGCGGATGACAAGCTTAAGGTGGTGTTTGGCGGCAAAAAGACCGTGAACATGTTTGAAATGACCAAACTTGTTTCAAAGCATTTGAAGTAAACGTCATTGACTTTGGCCTCCTTGGCGCACTTTTGGCTAAGGAGGCCAAATATTTCCAGATTCGACCGTTCCTCATTTTTCCCTTTCTTAAGGGATCTACACGATTTTTTTTTAGATCCATGACTGGATCCAGAAACCCAAATCATAGTCACAAGTTTCTATGATGTATGTCATGAAGACTTTCCTCATTCAGGCGTACTTACAACTCAAAAAAAGGAGGCTCCCATGAAATCCCGTCTTATCCCATTTTTGACATTCTTCTGCCTTGTTGCTTCCCAGGCTTTTGCCGGTGATATCGATATGGCCAAGCTTAAAGCCCAAATCAAGGCGGAGCTTAAAGATGAAATCAAGGCCGAAATACGCAATGAGGTTAAGGCCGAACTACGAAAAGAACTCGAACCCCAGGTTCGAAAAGAATTGGCCGGTGAAATCAAAAAAGATTCCAAGTCACAGCCAACGGTGGCAAAAACAGAAACCACCGAAAAGTCTTTGGTTTGGGACAAGCTCAAATTTTCCGGCCAGGTTCGGGTGCGTCCCGAAATACGGCGTAATTTGTCTCAAACAGTTCCCATGGTTCCAGGAGAGCGGGAAGAAGATGTGTCCACCCTTCTTCGCAGCCGTTTTGGAATAAGATACAACCCCGAAAAACATGTCAGTTTCTTTGTTCAAGGGCAGGATTCCCGTGAGTTTGGGGAAGAGGCTTCGGCTTCTGCAGCGGCAGTCGGCGATGATGAAGGCGTGGACCTTCATCAGGGATACATTGATTTCCTTAATATCGATGATTCAGATGTCAGTGTTCGCCTGGGTCGCCAAGAATTATCCTTGGGAGATGAACGCCTGGTGGGCGCTGTTGACTGGAGCAATGTGGGTCGTGCTTTAGATGGTATTGTCATCACTTTGGACAAACCCGGTTACGCCATGAATACCTGGGCCTTTGCCACTGACCGTACCACAATCAGTAATTCCGGCGATGGTCAATATGCGGCCGGTGTTTATGGAACATGGAAGGAATTCCCCAAGGGAGTTTTGGATGGGTATTACATCCTTCTTCAGGATAATGACGGCGCAACGGGCGTGGCTTCCGGAACGGGAGACACATTGAGTGTTCATACCATTGGGTTTAGAGCCAAATCAAATTTTGATAACGGAATTGATTTTGGTGCGGAATCGGCCGTGCAGCTTGGTAAATTTGGCTCCAACAGTATTCTTGCCTTTGCCGGTCATGGCAAAGCGGGCTATACCTTCGATGCAGAAGTCAAACCCCGCGTCGGCGTGGAATATAACTATGCCACGGGCGATGACAACACCAGCGACCGCTACACCAAATTCAACAGTCTATTTGCCACTGAGCATTTCAAGTATGGTTACATGGATTTGGAAGGCTGGAGCAATATGCACGATGCTTCGTTGGCCGTTTCAGCAAAACCCGGCAAGTTTTTTGTGGAAGGAAGTTATCATCTTTTAGGCGTTGATAAAAACCATTCCGCCGATACTTTTGGTGGTTTTACCGGTGGCCCCGGTGTGGGTAAAATTGCCGGGCATGAGATTGATTTGTTGTCCAAATGGACCATCAACGACTATGCCAACCTGCTGGGAGGCTACAGTCATTTTATTCCCGGAGCTTTCTTTAAAGATCAGGGAATGGATACGAGTGCCGATTTCTTCTATCTTCAGGCCATGGCTGAGTTTAAGTGATATAGAGATATTTTTTAGTGGTAAAGGGTAGGGGCAATTCATGAATTGCCCTTACTTGCATTGGAGCATTCTGAATCGTCTTTTTCTTCACTCATCATAAAAAAAAGCTTTCTTACCCTACCAGTTTTGATATGCCCTAATACCCTTATGGCTAACGAAAATGAAAAAATCATATTTTCCATGGTGGGAGTCAGCCGCGTTCATCCTCCCAAAAAGCAGGTCTTAAAGGATATTTATCTTTCCTTTTTTTATGGCGCTAAAATCGGGGTGCTGGGGTTAAACGGGGCCGGGAAATCAAGTCTCTTAAAAATTATTGCCGGGGTTGACAAAGATTACACGGGCCAGGTCACTTTTTCAAAAGACTATTCCATTGGTTATTTGGAACAAGAGCCCCATTTAGATCCTGAAAAAACAGTGCGCCAAGTCGTTGAAGAGGGTGTGCAGGAAGTAGTCGATTTGCTCAAGGAATTTGAAACGATCAATAATAGTTTTGAAAAACCCATGTCCGATGACGAAATGGCTAAGCTTATCGACCGTCAGGGGGTGGTACAGGAAAAGCTGGATGCCGCCAATGCCTGGGAGCTGGATAACCGCTTGGAACTGGCCATGGATGCGCTCCGTTGTCCCCCGTCCGATGCGCTTGTCAAAAATATTTCAGGGGGTGAAAAACGTCGTGTGGCCCTGTGCCGGCTTTTATTGCGCGAGCCCGATATTTTACTTTTGGATGAACCCACCAACCATTTGGATGCCGAATCTGTTTTTTTCCTTGAGCGCCATCTACAAAAGTACAAGGGCACAGTCATTGCAGTGACCCACGACCGTTATTTTTTGGACAATGTGGCAGGTTGGATTTTGGAATTAGACCGTGGGCAAGGCATTCCCTGGAAGGGCAATTATTCGTCCTGGCTGGTTCAAAAGAAAGATCGCCTGGCCCAGGAAGAAAAGGCTGAAACCAAACGCGTCAAGACATTGGAACGGGAATTGGAGTGGATTAGACAGAGCCCGGAGGCCCGTCGTGTAAAATCGAAAGCGCGTATTTCCAATTACGAAAAACTTCTTTCCCAGGAAAATGAAAAACTGGCCGAGGATATTGAAATTTATATTCCCCCCGGCCCACGTTTGGGGGAAACAGTCATCGAAGCCCGGAATATTTCAAAAGCCTACGGTGACAAACTCTTGTTTGAGAATTTAAGTTTCAGTCTCCCTCAGGGCGGAATTGTAGGGGTCATTGGTCCCAATGGAGCCGGTAAAACGACATTGTTTAAAATGATTATGGGTTTTGAAAAACCCGACAGCGGTTCTTTTAAAGTGGGGGAAACTGTCAAGCTTGGGTATGTTGATCAAAACAGGTTCAGCCCGGATGACAAACGGACGGTATGGGAAGTTATTTCTGGCGGAGCCGAGGTGGTCAAGCTTGGCAGTCGTGAAGTCAATTCACGAGCCTATGTGGCGCGGTTTAATTTTTCAGGCACCGACCAGCAAAAGCCCATCAATGTGCTTTCTGGCGGGGAACGGAACCGTGTGCATTTGGCCATGACCTTAAAAGATGCGGGAAACGTTTTGCTTTTGGATGAACCCACCAATGATTTGGATGTGAACACCCTTCGTGCGTTGGAAGTAGCCCTCGAAAATTTTGGTGGATGTGCCGTCATCATCAGCCACGATCGTTGGTTTTTGGATCGTATTGCAACCCACATGCTGTCTTTTGAGGGCGATAGCCAAGTGGTGTGGTTTGACGGCAATTTTTCCGAATACGAAGCCGATAAACACCGTCGCTTGGGCGATGCCGCCGATAAGCTGGGGCGGATTAAGTATAAAAAGTTGAAAAGAGAATGACAGGTCCCTGAGCGGAGCCGAAGGGCCGGTACGCTTCAACTCCGCTCAGCGACCAACTTTCGCCAATCCCCGTTAACAATCTTCGACAGTTTTCTAAATTAAAAAAAGGGGGGGTAGATAAAATGATTGACGATGTCATTTTATCCGGATAATCTCCCCTTATGGGGAAGATTATTAAAAGACTTTTTGAGCTCAATCTGCCCAAGGGTAAGTCAGCGTTTTTGTGGGGACCCCGGAAGGTGGGAAAGACCTACTGGATCCGCCAAAATTTACCAGAGGTTCCCCTTGTTGACTTACTTAAGACAGATGAATTTGCGGATTACTCCTCTCGTCCCGCCCTCTTGCGGGAAAGGTTTCAAGACCACACAGGGCTTGTTGTCATCGATGAAATCCAAAAAGTGCCCTCGCTTTTGGATGAAGTTCACTGGCTTATCGAAAATAAAAAGGTTTCTTTTCTTTTGACAGGCTCCAGCGCCCGTAAGCTTAAACGTGGCCATGCCAATCTCCTTGGAGGGCGCGCCTGGAAGAGGCATATGGCTCCCCTGTCTTACAAGGAAGTTGACTCGCTTGACCTTGAGAAAATCATGGTCAGTGGATTGCTTCCTTCCCATTTTTTGTCTCCGGACCCTATTGAAGACTTAAGGGCCTATCTGGCCGATTACCTTAAAGAGGAAATTGCAGCGGAGGCGCTCACCCAAAATATCCCGGCTTTCAGCGATTTTTTAAGGGTGGCTGCCCTTACCAGCAGTGAGCTTCTTAATTACACCAATGTTGGAAGGGAAGCGGGTATTTCCCCAAAAGTGGTAAGGACTTACTTTGATATTCTTGAAGACACTTACCTCGGATTTCGGATTAAGCCCTGGGTGAAATCAAAAAACCGCCGAATGATTGAGACCGAAAAATTCTATATTTTTGATGTAGGTGTTTCCAATTACCTTGCAAGACGCAGCCCCCAGATGGGCACTCCCGAGTTTGGCAAATCGTTTGAACAATATATTCTCATGGAACTGATGGCTTACCGGGCTTATCATCAACCTGAATTGGAAATCAGTTTTTGGAGGACCAGTACGAATCAAGAAGTGGATTTCATTTTAAATGAAAAGCAATTGGCCCTCGAGATTAAGGCCAGCTTGCGTGTTCACCAAGGAGATTTAAAAGGTCTTAAGGCCCTTCTTGAAGATGGCCCTGTTAAAAAAGCCATTATTGTTTGTCTTGAAAAACAACCCAGAACAATCGGCAAGATCCAAATACTTCCCTGGACCATGTTTTTAGATCAGTTGTGGGACGGTGAGTTCATCGCCAATCCCCGTTAACAATCTTCGATAATCTTCGATAGACCTTTTCTTCCCATTTTCCTTGTTTATCATAAATAACTGAAATTATTATACTTTTTTAATTTTTCTTCTTGGCATTAGGGTTGCTTTAGCTAGGGCCAGGTTCGCATCTTTCTTGGTTCAAGGGTGGACGAAGTGAAGGGCGGCTCTAAAAAAGTTCGCCGACGCCCGTTGGGCTTTGGCGCGACAAGGAGAAAATATGAAATTAAAAAACAAAATGAATTTGGGGGTCGCTTTTGTTCTGAGCATGGGGATTTTAACCGGTTGTGGTCAAGGGGCCAAAATCGAAAGCAATGAATTACGTGAAACGAAAGCAGCCGATCTTAAGATCGATATCCGCGTTGTTGAGGAAAATAATAAGGATCAAGCCCGTGTCACGGGGGTCATGCGTACACTTCCCGGAGAAGATGGAATTGAGTTTACTCAAGGTGAAAAACTTAAAGTCACCTCTGAAGATGGCGATGGCAATGAGCAAGATTCGGCCAACCTTTCTTTAGGAGACCCACTGGTCAATGATTTGATCAATGCCATATTCTTAGGTTTGCTCACTGATGATTTCTTCTACGCGGCCCATGTCGACAAGCCTTTGGGCAATCAGGAATATCATCTTTCTTATATTGATTCTGAAGGCACCCAGACCACGGTCAGCTTTCAGTCGGTCCATGTAGAAGAAACTACTTCGCCCATCAACAATCGTATTTATCGTATGGGGCAGCCCGTTATTGTGGAATGGGAAGCCGGCGTTCAAGAAAATCTGTTTGTAAATGTCTATAACGGGAGGGGGAGCTTGGTTCAAACCTACTCCGTTGAAGATAACGGGACATTCACCGTCAATTTGGATGAGCCTTTTTTAGGGGCAGCCACTCTCCGATTGGTGAATTGTGAATACATCAATCACGCTGAAGGTTTCGGTGCTGCTGAAATTTCCATCTGCTCTTACAGTACGCCAGTCAATATTCAATTCAACTAAGATTTATACCGTCTTCCCGAGCCTCCTCTTAAAATAAGAGGGGGGAGTGGGAAGAGTTAGAATTTTTTTAAAGGGAACCAAGGAAGTCAGTCAGCCACAAACAAGAAAGGACTTATATGAAAAACAAACTGCTTGCTCTTATGTGTTTGCCTCTTTGGTTGGCATTGACAAACTGTGGAATGGAGGCTGTGCATGCCAAGATCCATTCCAAAACAAAAATACGCGCCACTTACTCCATCTCGTGTAACGAGGAGGAATTCAGGGCCATTACTGATTCACTTCGTGACATCCTTGCACGGTTAAAGGATGTGGACGCGGGAACCACCACCATTAAATCGTCCCTGCATTTGGAGACGGATGGCACTTGCATCATCAAGGAAAATGGGGAAACCGTGGCCCACGGGACTTGGAAAGAGGTCAATGACACTCAAATAGAAGTAACCATCGATGGGAAAAAGATTCTTCTTGAAGCCCAAAAAGTCGGTGAGGAAATCATCCTTTGGGGAGAGAATATGCAGGAGCTCTGTGTGGATTCAGAAGGCGAATTACGCATCGACAATGAAACGGATGCGGAGATTGATGGGACCGCCGATGATGATCATGATTGTGGGTGTTAGTAAGGGCGGGTCGCAGACCCGCCCCTACGCAGAAAAATGTTAAATCAATCCGTATTTTTTTAGCCTGTGAAACAGGCTGGAGCGGGCCATGCCTAATATGCGGGCGGCTTCAGAGATGTTGCCGCCCGCTTCCCTTAATGTTTTGGCCAGCTCTTGGGCTTCTTCTTTTTTGATGGAATCGCGGACATTGAGACTTTTTTGTTCCAATTTTTCAGGATCAATTTTTTCTGGACCGAGAGTGGTTGAAAGATCAAGATTTAAATCCGTCGGTGTGATCTCGTCATCACTGCACAAAATGGACGCGCGTTCGATGATGTTTTGCAGCTCGCGCACATTACCGGGCCAATCATATTGACGAAGGAGATTTAAGGCTTCGCTTGTCAGCTTGAGGGCTTTCCCGATTTGTTTCCCTGATTTTTCGGTAAAATGTTTTGCCAAAGTTTCAATATCTCCTTTGCGTTCCCTTAAAGGGGGTACCTGTATCGGGATGACATTCAATCTAAAATAAAGGTCTTCACGAAATTGTCCTTTTGCCACCATGTCTTTCAAATTTTTGTTGGTGGCCGCCACCAGGCGTACATTCACTTTTACCACCGATGTACCACCCACACGTTCAATTTCTTTTTCCTGGAGTACGCGCAAAAGTTTGGTTTGGATGGATTCAGAAATTTCGCCAATCTCATCCAAGAATAAAGTCCCACCGCTGGCACGTTCAAAGCGACCGGGTTTTTGTTTTTCAGCCCCTGTGAAGGCACCTTTTTCGTGGCCGAATAATTCGCTTTCCAAAATGGTGGGTGAAAGAGCGGCGCAATGCAGCGCTATAAAGGGATGTGTTTTTCGGGAGCTGTTTTGATGGATGGCGCGGGCTAAAAGTTCCTTGCCCGTCCCGGTTTCGCCAAGAATCAAGATGGTGGCATCAGTGGGAGCCGCTTTAAGAATGGTATCCGTGATGGGCTTAAGCCCCGAGGAGGCACCAATGATGCCTGAAAAATCGGTCATTTCATCCACTTGCTCTTGCAAGGATTGGGCTTGGGCCGCTTTTTGGGTGAGTTCTTTTAACTTGGCTGCGCGCTCTTTGTAGATTTTGAAGGCACCATCTAAAACTGGTTTAAGCTCACTTTTTTTCCAAGGTTTGACGATGTAATCATGCACATGCCCACGATTGATGGCTTCCAGCAAAAGCTGTGGGTCGGAATAAGCTGTCAACATCATGCGGATGCTTTGAGGGGTAAGTTCCACCAATTTTTCACAAAGGGCCACGCCACTCATGCCGGGCATTTTTTGGTCGACCAAAATAAGCGGAAAGTTTTCATCTTTAAGGATTTGAAGAGCTTCTTCCCCGGAAAGGCAGGTTTTGACAAGATATTCCCCGCCAAAAGCGCGCACGAAAGTGTCGAGATTGATTTTTTCATCATCCACATAGAGGATGGCTGGTCGAAAGACGTCTGAATCCATAAGAACACTATAATAGCAGGGGAAAGGTGTCAGACCAATTGATAATTTGAGATCTCTTCCCCCTTTAAAAAAGGGGGATATAGGGGGATTTTCCCCGAATGGATGGGGGGCTAAAATCGGAACGGAGCGGGAATGAAAGCGGGAACAAATCCCCCTTTTATTCCCCCTTTTTTAAAGGGGGAAGAGTTATCGAAAATCGTCGAAAACTGTTCGGGTGTTTTAGAGAAGTGTGGTAGTTTTTCCTCTGATTTTCTTCATGTTTTACTATGGCCCTCAAATTGCACATGCCAGGGTTAGGGAGAAAATGATGATGACTTCTCAAAAAAAATATTGGTTCTTATATAGTGTGATTTTGCTCTTGGCTCTGGGTATTTTTTCTTTGGTGGCCACGTGGGGGCATTCTTTTATAGGAAAAGAGATCCCCGGTTATCTGACCCAGGAAAACGGAGTGGTTTCCCCATTTTTTTCACCACGGTGGCTCCAGATTGGAGAAAAAATAAGGTATTTTGAATTAAGCCCGGGCCTATCGGACAAGCAGATTATTTTTTCAATGATGGACTACATCGTGATTGTTTTGTTTCTTTCGGTGAGTGGGCTTTTATTTGTGATGCTAGGCTTGGCCGTTCATTATTTTTATCCACCCTTTTCAAGCAAGAACATCCTTTTGGTGATTAATACGCTGGCGGGCATTTATCTTATGCTCACCGTTGACTTTCATCTAACACACAAACTGTCGTATTTGTTTTTGTTGGTGACCACTTTTTTACCCACTTTGGCTTTGCATTTTGCGTTGGCCTATCCCGATCATCGTTTAAATAAAAAACAAAAAACTGTTTTTGGGGCAGCCTATTTTTTGACTTCTTTATTTTATCCCTTTTATGTTTTTGCCTTTAAAACCAACCCCGAGTTGTGGTTAAAACTGCAAATGGTTCTTATGGCCTATGTGTTTTTTTCTTCCCTTTTCTGGATTGGCCGTCTTTTTTATCTTTTGGACCGGCCCCAGCATGATTTTGTCAAAACACTTTCCCTTTACCTGCTTGTCGGCCAATGCCTGGTTTTTCTGGTTCATCTGGTTCCGGCCCATCTCCTTTTGGTTAATGACATTTTTCTGCCCCTTAATTTTTTTGCACCGCTGACCCTGCTGTGTCCCGCCGCTTTTTTTGTGGGGCTGATTTTGGCCAAACTTAAACAATCCCAATGGTCCCTGGTTCAAGCCGAACGGCGTGTGACTGTGGCCAATCTTTTTTCAGGGTTGGTCCATGAAATCAACAACCCCATGACCTTTGTTTATTCCAACATTGAACCGGTGCGCGAAATTTTGGGGGATATCAAAAATAATTTGCCGGCATCCGCCGCGGGGCTGGTGAAAAAAGTGGATGTCATGGATGGGGCCTTGGCCGACATGGAAACGGGGGCCAACCGGGTGCGCGATATCATCAACCAATTCCGGTTTTACTCACATCCTGGAGCCGACCCATCTCCTTCCTCACAAGTGATTTTAAAACAATCCATCGAGGGGGCGCTTTTAATGACAAAACCTAAATGGAAAGATCGCATTGTCATTGAAAATAATGTCAATGAGGCAATGATGGTTATGGGCCATAGTACGGGGTTGGGGCAATTATGGGTTAATTTGTTGTCCAATGCCTGTGATGCCATTGAAGGGAAAGGAACGATCCGGATCGATGCAAAAGAAGTTGAAAAAGGCATTTCGGTTTTTATAAAAGATTCAGGGAAGGGTGTGCCCCCGGATGTAGCCAAGCGTGTGTTCGATCCCTTTTTTACAACCAAACCCCAGGGCGAGGGTACCGGTCTTGGATTGGCCCTTTGTCTGGAAATTGTGACAAAGCATGGGGGAACCATTGATATTCATTCAGAAGAGGGGCATGGATGTGAGGTGGTGGTAAATTTTCCAAGGAGATAGATTAATTCCAAGGGGGAAAGATAAGGGGAAGAAAACATGAATAAAATTATCCATGGAGTGGTCATTGTGTTTCTGTTTGTGGCTTCAGCGCAAGCCAAGGATTCTGAGGTAAGTGCGATTAAGGATTCCTTCAACCGATATTCTCAGGCGGTGATGGCCTACAACGGAACTGAAGCTGCCAAATATATAAGCCAGAACACGCTGGCCACTTATGACCGTTATCGTCGTCTCGCTCTTTCAGGATCAAAAGAACAGATCAGAAAAGAGCCGCTTTCAGACCAGATCAACATTCTGTCGGTGCGCCATAAAATTTCACAAAAAGAATTACAGGCCATGAATGGTGCCGGATTGTTTGCTTATATCATTGACCACCAATGGACCAAAAAAGGGGCGGTCCAAGTGCAGAGTTTGGGAAAAATTAAAATGGAGGATGGTAAAGTCATGGCCCCTATTCTGGTGGAAGGGAAGGATTATGGGCTGAGGATGACATTCTTAAACGAAGATGGGGGCTGGAAAGTGGATCTTCCCGCCTTGACGGAAATAGCCACACAGGGGCTTAAATGGGCAGCGTGGAAACAAGGAGTAAGTGAGGAACAATTTGTAGAGGCGGCCATGGTAAAAATTTTGGAGAAAAATTTGGGGGATGGTTTGTGGAAACCGGTGATGTAGGGATGGAGTTCCCCCGCCCGCTATTCTGTATGGGCGTATTGCAATACGCCCATACGAAGTTTCATAATCAATAAATCCTTGCACCCTCCCAGAGCGTTGGGCATAGTCTTGTCATTATGAAAAAAATATTTCTTTTTCTTTTCTTCCTTCTTTCCTGTCAAAACAATCAAAATGTTTTCCTTGTGGGTGAGTTTGGCAGCCTTACCGGCGATACCGCCACATTTGGCCGCTCTACGCACGATGGCGTGATGATGGCGCTAGAAGAAGTCAATGCCCAAGGGGGATTGTTGGGGAAACAGGTAAAGGTGATTACCGAAGACGACATGAGTAAACCGGAAGAAGCCAAAACAGCGGTACTCAAGTTGATCAAACGGAATAAAGTAAAAGCCATCATCGGCGAAGTGGCTTCCTCTCGCAGCTTGGCTGCAGCCCCTGAAGCGCAAAAGGCCAAGGTGCCCATGATATCGCCTGCTTCAACCAACCCAGGAGTGACACAAGTCGGGGACTATATTTTCCGTGCCTGCTTTATTGATTCGTTCCAGGGCGAAGCCATGGCCAAGTTTGCTTTCAATAAACTGGCGATTCGCAAAGTGGCTATTTTTAAAGACATCAAAAATGATTATTCGGTGGGGTTGGCCCAGTTCTTTGAAAAAACTTTCCGGTCTTTGGGGGGAGAGGTTGTTTCTGCTGAATCTTATTCCGAAGGCGATATTGAATTCAGGGCCCAGCTCACCAACATGAAAACAAAAAATCCAGAGGCTCTTTTCATTCCTGGTTATTACACTGAGGTGGGGCTTATTTCCCGTCAGGCGCGCGAGTTGGGTTTGAATGTACCACTTTTGGGTGGGGATGGATGGGATTCCCCTAAAACCATTGAAATTGGTGGGGTGGCCATGAACGGCTCTTATTTCAGCAACCATTATTCGTTGGAAGATCCTTCGCCCATTGTTCGGAATTTCATTGAAAAATACAAACAAAAGCACGGCATCATCCCCGATGCCATGGCGGTGTTGGGTTATGATGCGGCCCACATCTTGTTTGATGCCATTAAACGGGCAGGGGATGAAGCTCCGGAAAAAATTCGGGAGGCGTTGGCCCGGACCAAAAATTTTCAGGGTGTTTCCGGTACAATTTCCATGGATGAAAACCGCAACGCCATTAAAAAACTGGTCGTCATGAAAATTGACAACGGTGCCATCGTTTTTCAGGATGTAGTGAATCCGTAATGTCCGAATTCCTTCAACAACTCATCAACGGACTTTCGTGGGGGGCCATTTATGCCCTTATTGCCCTTGGCTACACCATGGTGTACGGGGTTTTGCGCCTGATCAATTTCGCCCATGGCGATATTTACATGATGGGAGCCATGGTGGGCTATTTTGTTGCCCGTCTTTTTTCTGCGCAAGCCTCCTGGCTGCATTTTTTTGTCGTCTTATTTTTATCCATGATGGCCTGTGGTTTTTTGGGGGGATTTATTGAACGGGTGGCGTACCGGCCTTTAAGAAAGGCCCCCCGCTTATCCCTGTTAATTACCGCCATTGGTGTTTCTTTGTTTCTGGAATATGGGGGACAACTGGTTTTTGGGGCCGATCCCAAATTTTTTCCGCAACTTATTTCCAATCAGCCGCTTTTTTCCTGGGATGGTGTTGTCATAAATAATATTCAATTTCTAATCTTGACCGTCAGTTTTGGCTTGATGATTCTTTTACGTTTTTTTGTTTTGAAAACGAAGATGGGCAAGGCTATGCGTGCTGTTTCCTTTTCTCCCCTGGCTTCTTCCCTTGTTGGAATTAACGTCAACCGGGTCATTTCGTGGACTTTTGTTTTGGGCTCAAGCCTTGCCGGAGCTGCGGGAGTGCTTGTCAGCTTGTCCAACCCAAAAATTGAACCGCTAATGGGTGTGATGGTGGGGTTAAAAGCCTTTGTAGCCGCGGTTTTGGGAGGGATTGGCAATATTCCAGGAGCTCTCTTGGGCGGCTTGGTCATGGGAATTAGTGAAACCATGGTGGTGGGGTATCTTTCATCGACTTATCGCGATGCCATTGCCTTTGTAATCCTGATTTTGGTGCTTCTTTTAAAGCCGGCGGGGTTGTTGGGGAAGGCGATAAAAGAAAAGGTGTAGGGGCAGGTCTTGTATGACATTTCGTTTTATCAAAATCATAGGCACTCTGATTATCCTTCTAGGATTTAATTATCTCTTTAAAAATATCATCAACCCCTACATCACCCAGATTGTGTGTTTAATCGGTATCAATCTTATCATGGGATTAAGCCTTAATCTCATTAGCGGACAAACGGGGCAGTTTTCCCTGGGACATGCGGGGTTCATGGCTTTGGGGGCTTATACCTCGGCCTTTGTCACCTTTTATGGCGAGGCTTATGTTGTCGGGGTTCTTTCCTTTTTGCCCGCCGTTGTGGTCCAGCAGGCATTGTTTGTGGTGGCCCTTGTTTCCGGTGGGCTTGTGGCAAGCCTGGCAGGACTTGTGGTGGGGATTCCCACATTACGGTTAACAGGGGATTATCTGGCCATTGCTACACTGGGGTTTGCTGAAATTGTCAGGGTATCCATTCTGAATACCGAGGTTTTGGGCGGCGCCCGAGGGTTTACGGGCATTGGAGAATATGGGAACTTTTTCTGGATTTTTTTGTGCGTTGTCATCACCACCCTTGTGCTGAAAAACATGGTTTATTCCACCAAGGGTTTGGCCTTTTTGGCAGTGCGCGACAATGAAATAGCGGCCCAGGCCATGGGGATTAATATCGCCCGGCAGAAAGTTTTTGCCTTTGTCACCAGTGCTTTTTTTGCCGGAGTGGGGGGCGGGCTTTTTGCCCATTTGATGACATATTTAAACACCAACTCGTTCGGGTTTTTAAAATCAGTTGAGTTTGTCGTGATGATTGTCTTGGGTGGGCTTGGTTCGATGAGTGGTGTTTTTATTTCAGCCACTTTGCTGACGGTTTTACCCGAGGTTTTAAGGGCGGCCAGCGAATGGCGCATGGTTGTATATTCGCTCTTATTGATTTTGATGATGATCCTTCGCCCCCAGGGTTTGTTGGGGATGCGGGAGATTTTTAAAAAACGGTAACAATATGTTATCCATCCAAAACATTTCCCTTTCCTTCGGGGGTATCAAAGCCATCCAGAATTTTTCGGCCCATTTGGCCCAAGGCGAATTATTGGGTATTATCGGGCCCAATGGCGCGGGCAAGACGACCCTATTTAATATTTTAACCGGTGTTTATGATTCTGATTTGGGGGATGTGGTTTTTAACGGAGAAAAAATACAGGGCTTGGCCCCCCATGCCATCAATCGTTTGGGCTTGGCGCGCACGTTTCAAAACATCCGTCTTTTCCCCAGCCTTACGGTCATAGAACATGTGCTTTCGGGCTTCTTACAACACATGAAAACCCATTGGATTGAAGTTGTGGTGCGATCATTTTCATCACACAGGGAAGAAAATGAATTGGAAGAAAAAGCCTGTGAACTCTTGCGCCTGTTTGGGCTTTGGGAAAAAAGAAATGAGATGGCAGTTAATCTTGCTTATGGCGAACAACGCAAACTTGAAATTGTCAGGGCCCTGGCGACCTCCCCCCAAATTCTTTTACTGGATGAACCCGCGGCGGGGATGAACCAGACCGAAAAAAAACATTTAGTCGAACTGATACGCCGGGTGAACAAGGAATATCACTTGGCCATTTTGCTTATCGAGCACGACATGAATGTGGTGATGAACCTATGCCCGCGTATCATTGTTTTGGATTACGGGGAAAAACTGGCGGAAGGCACCCCCCTTGAGATTCGCAGCAATCCCAAAGTGATTGAAGCGTATTTGGGGGAGAGTGTTTGATTTTATCTCCTACCCCCTCCAACTCCCCCTTATCCCGCAAACGGGATCCCGCTTCGCGGGACAAAGGGGGAGAGACTTAAAAGGATCTCCCCTCCTTTGTAAGGAGGGGACAAAGGGGAGGTAGCAACGTCAAATGCAACCATTTCTTCAAATCACCAACCTCCACGTCTCCTACGGAGCCATCAAGGCCCTAAAGGGAGTTTCACTTACGGTGAACGAAGGTGAAATTGTCACCCTCATCGGTTCCAACGGTGCCGGAAAGACAACTCTATTACGTACCATTTCAGGAGTGTTGCGCCCGGTAGAAGGAGAAATTTTATATCATATGTGTAATGACAGGTCGCGACCTGTCATTACAGCAATGTCCCCCCACCACATTGTTGAAAACGGCATTGTGCAAGTGCCGGAGGGAAGGCAGATTTTCTCCAATCTGACCGTACGCGAAAACCTGGAGCTGGGGGCTTATGCACGTAAAAACAGAGTTCCCTTTGATGAGGAATTCGACCGTATCTTTTCACTTTTTCCCCGTCTAAAAGAGCGTCTTTCACAAAACGCAGGCACCCTTTCCGGAGGCGAGCAGCAAATGTTGGCCATAGGCCGGGCCCTTATGGCCAAGCCCAAACTGCTTTTGCTGGATGAACCCTCGCTGGGCATTGCCCCAAGCCTGGTACAACAGATTTTTGAAACACTTAAGGAAATCAACCGGCAAGGGGTGACTCTTTTGTTGGTGGAACAAGACGCTTACCTGGCCCTCAAAACCGCCCATCGTGGCTATGTCCTTTCAACCGGCGAAATCATCCTTTCAGGCACCGGCCCCGAACTTGCCGCCAACCCGCAGGTAAAAGAAGCTTATTTGGGGGGATGATTTGGTCTCTCGTTCCCACGGTCTCCGTGGGAACGCAATTCCAATGACGCCGGAGCGTCCCCACTTTTCGTTCCCACGCAGAGCGTGGGAACGAGTTAACGGGTTAATATGACCATTTTGGAGTGCTCTCCAAAATGGTCTTGACTATTTTGGAGTGCTCTCCATAATAGTCGTATGCGTTACCTGCACAAATACATTCAAAAAGATCTGCAAAAGAAGATGGTTTTTATAGGGGGGCCTCGTCAATGCGGTAAAACAACCCTTGCTAAACGGATTCTTAAACAAGCAACATCGGTTGACGAATACAATTATTTCAATTGGGATGATGACCAGGACCGGCAAAACATCCTTAAACGCAAGTTTCATCCTGATAGCCGCCTGATTGTATTGGACGAAATTCACAAATATTCACGATGGAAGAATTGGTTAAAAGGACTCTACGATACCCAGAAAAACAGTCATAACTTTTTGGTAACAGGCAGCGCCCGTCTGGACGTTTATCGACGGGGAGGCGACTCCATGATGGGCCGTTATCACTATTGGCGGTTGCATCCATTCACCTTGTCTGAAATTCCAAAAGGCATCGGCAAAAAAGAAACCTATAAAAGGCTCTTGAGTGTTGGTGGTTTTCCGGAACCGTTTTTGGACAATAACGAACGTGAAGCACGACGCTGGCGTCGCGAACGTCAGGATAAAATCTTGAAGGATGATGTGCGTGACTTGGAAGCCGTTACGCAAATTACCACCATGGGGCTGCTTCTTGACAAACTAAAAACGCGCGTGGGGGGGATGGTTGTGTTTTCAAATCTGGCCGAGGAATTGTTTGTATCCCCAAAAACAATCAGGCACTGGATTGAAATTTTGGAAAAAATGTATGTCCTATTTTGTGTCTGGCCCTACTCAAAAAATATGGCTCGCGCCATTCGGAAACCGCCAAAAATTTATTTTTATGATAATGCCGATGTCGAAGGGGATGAAGGTGTGAGGTTTGAAAACCTGGTGGCAAACCACCTGCTCAAAAAAAACCAGTTCATGGAAGATTACGAAGGTTATCGCTATGAATTAAGATATGTCCGTGACAAGGAGGGCCACGAGGTTGATTTTGTCATTTTAAAAGACGGCAAGGTTGATGAGCTCATTGAAGCCAAATTAAGTGATGGTGTCGTATCGCCATCCCTTGCTTATTTTGCCAACAGACTCAAACCCACAAAGGCGTACCAATTGGTCGGAGAGGCCTCAAAATTGGGATTTGAGGGTAATCTGCGTTCTTTGGATGCCGTAGAGGAATTGTCACGGCCATTTTATTGACCTGGCTGACTTAAGAGTTTGAGAAATGGGTGATCCTTAGGCTTTGTTCTTGGATGGTGATGCCATGGATTTTTTGAATGTGGACATTAGGGCATTTTTACGCGTAATATACCCACTCTATTTTTTAGATAGATCTTTATCCAATTGAGGTTAATTCCTTTCTTCACTTACCAAATCAAAAGCCATTCTTGTTGCATCGAAGCGGTCAAAAAACTCTATTTTTTCTTCCTTCATTTTATCCATCAAAATCTGATGATATTTGGATCTTAAAATGCCGACTTCTTCTTTAGCCCGAAATTCCTCTTCGGGGATTTCTTTTTCTAGATTAACCAGATCGATATAGACATGAGCAATTTCCAACAAATTCATAGCTCCTCCTTTGCTATTTTCATGGCAATGCGTGCCGCATGATCCCGGTCTTTAAATTTAATGCCCTGATTTTTTAACAAATCTATAAATTTTCAATGAAGGTCGACCCTTTATTCTTCCAGTTCTTGCAATTTTTTTACATCAGAAGTCTTCTCAATCTTTTCTATGTAAGCGATCGCCAAACCCATCTTACATGTAGCCAGAAAATGATTTAAAAGGTCTCCATCGAAAGGAGATCCGGATGAACGAGATCACACCATTAAAAAGCAAAGCGCGCAGTTGGGGAGAGATGATCAAGGCACAGGTTCAAAGCGGCCAATCAATCCAGGTATTTTGTGAGGGGCGTCAAATCAAGACGTACGCATTTTATTACTGGAAGAAAAAGTTAAGAGATTTGCCCCCTTCGGGGCCCAGTCGATTTATTCCCATTCCCAGAGCCGCGTATTCAGCAGAGAAATTTCCACGCATACATTTGCCCAACGGTGTGCAGATTGAACTTGGCGCCGGTTTGGAATCCGGAGTTGTAAATCAGTTCCTGCGAGGCTTATGCGGAGTCGGAAATCCCATGCCAAAGGGAGGTCACAGTGAAAAGCCTTGATCGTTTTTCAGAGATTTACCTGCATCGAGATCCAGTGGATATGCGCAAGTCGATCAACGGGCTGTCGTTGATTGTATTGGAAGAGATGGAGGTAGCATTTAAATGCGAGCGTCTTTTTGTTTTTGTGAGCCGGTGCGGGAAGAAGCTGAAGCTCATCTATTGGGACCAGACGGGCTTTGCGTTGTGGTACAAGCGGCTGGAGAAGCAGAGGTTTAAGTGGCCGCGTAATCATGAGGAGGAAGTCATCCTGAGTAATGCTGCTCAATTGGAGCAATTACTTTTTGGATTTGATGTTTTCCAGAAGCCGCATATTTATTTGCAATACCAGCAAATAGGATGAGGCTTTTTTGGATGATTTGTGGTACAAACATTTTAATGTTTGATCCGGAAACACTCCCCGCAAACGCAGAACAGCTCAAAGGAATCATCAGTCTTCAGATTCAAAATCACGCAATAGAAATCCAAAAATATCAAAACAAAGCCCAAAGTTTTCAATCACAAATCCAAAATCACAAAACAGAAATCGAAAAAAAAGACACGGAGCTTTTGTTTCTCCAACAGGAGAATGAGTTTTTAAGGGAGAAACTGCGGTTAGCACGGATGGCGCAATATGCGGCCAAGAGTGAGAAACTGTCATCGAATCAATGCGAACTTTTCAACGAAGCGGAAGTTGGCGCCTTGGCCTCAGTGGTGGAGGAAGCCCAGCCCGGAATTGAAGTTCCGGCACACACCCGCAATCGACCCATACGCAAGCCCTTTCCCGATGATCTACCTCGTGAGGAAGTGATCATCGATCTTTTGGATGCAGAGAAGTTTTGCGATAAAGATGGCAGCCCCCTCAAAGAGATTGGATCCGAAGTTTCCGAGCAGGTGGATATTATCCCGGCAAAGGTGAAAGTGATTCGGACGATTCGAAAGAAGTACGCCTGTTCCTGCTGTGGGGACACCATCAAAACAGCGAAGATGCCGGAGAGGATTTTACCCAAGAGCAATGCGACACCTGGATTACTCGCTCACATTGCTGTGAGCAAATACGTGGATGCATTGCCCTTGTACCGTTTGGAGCATATCTTCAAACGGAGCCACATCGACATTCCCCGCAACACGATGGCCAGCTGGATGATTGCAATGTCTGAGAAGCTCCAGCCGATTTACAACCTGATGGAAGAAGAGCTTTTATCCTCGGATTATGTTTGCTGCGATGAGACGGTGGTTCAGGTTTTAAAAGAGCCCGGGAAAAAGGCTCAGAGCAAGAGTTACATGTGGGTAAGATCACGGCATGGGCCCCAAGACCCCAAAGGGGAGCCTAGGCTGGGCCCCATTGCAGGGGTGAAAATAAATCCGATTGTTTTATTTGATTACGATCCAACAAGATCAGGGACAGTGCCCAACCGACTGCTCACGGATTTTAAGGGGTATCTGCAGGTGGATGGCTATGCAGGTTACGATACGGTTTGCGACAGAACAGATGTTACTCGAGTAGGATGCATGGCGCATGTGAGGCGGTATTTTTATGATGTACGGAAAGCGTCGCCGAAACAAAGCAGCGCAGCGAACGAAGTTCTTTTGCTGATTCAAAAGCTGTACAAGATTGAAGAGCTAATCAGCGAAAAAACAATCGAGGATCGATTTAAAATCCGGCAGGCGCAATCAGAGCCTATACTTAAAGAGATTAAAGCTTGGCTCAATGAAAACGAAAAAAAGTATCCGCCGCAAGGGCTGATGGGCAAGGCCATCACGTATGCCCAAAACCAGTGGCCGTACGTGATGAACTATTTAAAATACGGCAAACTCGCCATCGACAACAATTTTACGGAGAACAGAATCCGGCCGTTTGCGATTGGCCGAAAAAACTGGCTGTTTAGCGACACCCAAGCCGGAGCCAACGCCAGCGGAATGATTTACAGCATCCTTCAAACCGCCCGCGGCAACGGCCTGGACCCCTACGCGTACATGCGGCACCTGCTGACTGAACTCCCCAAATGCCAAACCGCCGACCAAATCGCAAAACTTCTGCCTCACAAGATTGATTTTAAGATTTTAAAGTGAAAACCTGGGGTGGGTTTGGTGATCGCTTACTTTAAAATAACAAAATCATCAAAATCATTTTTGTTATCATTATTTTTATCTTTATAAAATGCCGAGGCATCTCCCCATTTTATTTTATTATCTGTAACGAACATGGTTTATCTCCTTAAAGCATTATGGTCCATCGGGTGTATAAGACGTTGGCTTTACCGGCTTCTTCCCAACAGCTTTTTTATCTAACTTATATTTCTTTTTAATTTCTTCGATCCCTTTATCCCAATCTCCCAGAACCCTTGCTTTTACTTTGTCA
>MGPH01000003.1:58063-58281 GCA_001797365.1 Deltaproteobacteria bacterium GWA2_45_12 | reverse complement strand
TGTAATTCAACATTCCAGTATGAAAAATCAACCATGTTAAGGAAGGGTTTCCATTCATCGTAGCGAGTATGCCCCGAAAATAAACGAAAAAGAAGGGACCATTGGGGCTTGACAGGATGCTTGACCAGTTTCATGCCTGCTTGCTCGGGGCTATGCCCCCCTTTTTTAAGATTGCAGGGGATGCAACTGCACACAACATTTTCCCAAGTCGTTTTTCC
>MGPH01000003.1:57726-58012 GCA_001797365.1 Deltaproteobacteria bacterium GWA2_45_12 | reverse complement strand
ATGTTTCCCGCAATATTGGCAAGTATGACGGTCCCGCAAATAGACATTAATACGCGAAAACCGCACCGGGCGCGAAGGCATACGATCATAAAAATGGAGCAGAACAACACGGGGAATACGAATGGCCTTGTTGACCAGCCCTATTTTTTCCTGGTGAACAGACACAGATAACTCGCTCCAGCTTTTGAAATCGTGCAGGCCGTACTGTTCATCCACCACCTTGGCCAAACCACGATAAACAAGGCAAAGGGCATGTTTTAAGGAAGTAATATGAACCGGCATATAA
>MGPH01000003.1:37722-57655 GCA_001797365.1 Deltaproteobacteria bacterium GWA2_45_12 | reverse complement strand
TTCAACCCCTCTTTGCCCACGTAATTCCAGATAATTTTTAACCCCCAACCGATGACAAAGAGCGTCAAGCCCCCTGTTTAAACGACGTATAAACAAGGGCCCCCCGTAAATGAGCCCCGTATACACCTCAAAAAGACTGGCCCCACGGGCAAGCTTCGCCGCCAGGTCTTTTAGGCCCATGATCCCCCCTACCCCCACCAGGGTTTTGGAATCCCCCACCTGTCTGAACACTTTTTCCAATTGCTGGTTTGATCTTTCGGTAATGGCCGCTCCACTTAAACCCCCGTGGCCTATTTTCTGAAGCTGCTGCTTACTTGTTGTTAGATTTTCTCGCGAAGTTGAGGTATTTCCAACAACAAAACCGTCCATTCCATGATCGATGGCCTTTTCAATGATTTTGGTTCGATCATCGTCTTCCAAATCGGGCGAAATTTTAATCCAGTAAGGACGAGCCTCTTTCTTTTCTTTTCTAAACAGGGCCACTTCTTTAGCCAGTTTTTCAAATGAACCGGGGGACTCAAATGTTTTTCCATCACTTGTGTTGGGACAACTTAAATTAAGAATAACGATACTTCCCACCTCAGGAATTTTTTGAAGAACATGAATGATTTCTTCGATACTTTTTTCCGGAGTTTTAGAAACCGATGAGGGGGCTTTTGCCACATTGACCAAAAGGGGAAATCTTGCTTTTGATTTTAAAATATTGGATACAAAATCATCAACTCCCACATTAGGTAACCCCATGCGGTTAATCATCGACTTATCTTTGGGAAGCCTGAAAATACGGGGCTGGGGGTTTCCTTCACACTTTTTTAAAGTGACAGAACCCAGCTCCAAAAACCCAAACCCCAGGGAATAAAGCATGGAAATCATCTCGGCATTTTTATCAAAGCCGGCAGCCAACCCCACAGGATTAGAAAAATGGATCCCCGAAACATTTACTTCAAGCCTTGAAGAACGGACATGGGTTAATTTTGAAACCAGAAAGGAAGGCCAGACAAAACCGGAAGCCTTGACCCAATGATGGGCCAGCTCAGGATTGAGCTGAAAAAGTATGGAGCGGAGGAGTGAGTACATAATCTTGATCTGTCACCCCCGCAACGCCAATCCCGCTACGCGGGATTTCTAAGGGCGGGGGCCCACTACTGGATCCCCGCTATCAGGACCCCGCATCGCGGGGTCACGTGGCGGGGATGACAGCGTTTTCATCATCACCAACGCGTCTTCGCCATCATGATAATACTTGGTTCGTTTAGCAAGGACAGAAAAGCCGCAACCCTCATAAAATTTTTGAGCTGTGTGATTTGAAGCCCGCACTTCCAGGGTGATCTGCCTTAACCCAGGTTCTACAGAAACCATCCATTCTAAAAGCTGGCCGGCGACGCCTTCTCTTTGCATTTTTGGGTGAACCGCCAAATAAAGAATATCACTCTCATCTAAGATTCTGCGATAGATGATAAAGCCTATGATTTCATTTTCACAAAGAGCCACCCAGAGCTTGCTTAAGGGATATTCAAGTTCAGATTGAAGAAGAGGAAGTGTGAGGGGGGACCCCGCCATGTTGGCGCCTATCAGCAAAACCGCCTCTAAATGACTAGCCTGCATGGGAACTATTTTTATCCACCTACGTCCCCGCTCGTTGGCGGGGACTTCGGCGGACGAGCCGAAACGGTTAAAACCCTCCGCCTTAGGCGGAGAATCTTCCAGGGCTTGCCCTGGGGTGCATACCATTGATTTTCTGACTTTTTTGGGGGCATATGTTTCCAAATATGTTTTTAACCGTTCCATTCCCTCTTCTATTTTTTCAACAGAAACAGCATAGGAAAATCTTAAAAATCCCTCACCCCGTGAACCAAAATCAATACCAGGAGTAATGGCCACCCCCACCTTGTTCAAGATGTCAAAGGCCAGTTTATAAGAATTGCGTGAAATGTGCCTGACATCGACAAAAACATAAAAAGCCCCCGTGGGTTTATAATTAACGTGAAACCCGAGCTCTTTTAATTTTTCCAAAAGAACATCCCGACGCCTTTTGTATTCCTGCCTCATGGTGGCAAGAGTTTGCCCGCCTTCTTTAAGGGCGGCAATAGCGGCCCACTGCACAAAAGAATTGGCTGAAATGTAGAAATTCTGCTGGATTTTCTGCATGGGACGCACAAATTTTCTCGGGGCAATCACATATCCCAAACGATATCCCGTCATGGCATAGGCTTTTGAGAAACCATTAACCACAAAGGTATTTTGGGTAAATTCCAAGGCGGTATGTTCTTTTCCTTCATAAACCAACCCATGATAAATTTCGTCGGAAACAATGGTTTTCTTTAGTCCGGCCAATTTTTTAAGTGTTTCATAACTGAGTACCGTCCCTGTGGGATTAGAAGGACTAGTGACAAAAAGGGCCTTGGTTTTTTTGGTGATTCTCTTTTTTATTTCATCAATATTCCACTGATAATCTTCATTTTCAAAAATGGGCAGATAAACAACTTTTCCTCCCTGAAAACTGACAAAATTGGCATCGCAAGGGTAATGGGGATTGGGCAAAACAACCTCATCCCCTTTTTCCAGCATGGACGAAAAAATCAGGAAAAAAGCAGGACTTGTCCCTTGAGTGACAAGAATCTGCTCGGGGTTTACATTGACTTTGTACGTATTGTAATAATGGCTGGCAATGGCTTCGCGGAGTGGAAGCAGGCCTTGCGAGTGGGTGTATTTGGTCTGATGATCGCGAATGGCTTGGATGCAAGCCTCTTGTACGGCTTCGGGGGCAGAAAAATCAGGCTCCCCAAGGGAAAATGAAATAATCGAACGCCCCTGGCTTTCAAGCTTGCAAGCCGCCTCTAAAATATCCATGGCAATGAAGGATTTTATATCTTGAGCGCGCTGAGTGATGATGTGAGGCATAAATTGTAAGGGCGGTTTGTAAAACCGCCCCTACCGGTCATAAAAATCTAAAAATGGATTTTCCGGGATATTGGGCTTTTGCTCCCAATTCCTCTTCAATACGTAACAACTGATTGTATTTGCAAATACGATCCGTACGGCAAAGACTACCCGTTTTTATCTGGCCTGCATTTGTTCCAACGGCGATATCGGCAATGGTCGTATCTTCGGTTTCTCCTGAACGATGGGAAATAACAGCTGTATAACCTGCTTTCTGGGCCATTGTGATGGCATCCAAGGTTTCAGAGAGCGTTCCAATTTGATTCACCTTAACCAAAATGGAATTACCCACATGCTTATCAATTCCCATCTTTAAACGCTTTGTGTTTGTAACAAACAAATCATCCCCCACCAATTGCATGTTCTTTCCAAGTTTTTGTGTAAGCAGGCACCATCCTTCCCAATCATCCTGGCTTAACCCGTCTTCAATGGAATACACAGGGTATTTGGCTTGCAAATTTTCATAGAAGCTGACCATATCAGCCGCGGTCTTGTTGGGGTTGGCATCGTTTTCCAAAACGTAAATACCCTTCTTGAAAAATTCGCTGGAGGCCACATCCAAAGCCAGTCCAATATCTTTTTGGGGTTTGTAACCTGCTTTTTCGATGGCTTGTAAAATGACTTCCAACCCGGCTTCGTTGGAAGGAAGATTGGGGGCAAAACCTCCCTCGTCTCCCACAGCAGTATTCAGGTTTTTATTCTGCAGCACTTTTTTAAGTTGATGAAAAATTTCAGCACCCGCCTGAAGGGCCTCTGAAAATCGCGAAAATCCCAAAGGCATGATCATGAATTCCTGGATATCCATGTTATTGTCTGCATGCGCCCCCCCATTTAAAATATTCATCATAGGCACGGGTAAACTTAAATGGGTATTTCCTACAAGCCCTGCAATGTAACGATAAAAAGGAAGCCCCTGGTTTTGGCTGGAGGCTCTTGCAAATGCAAGCGATACCGCCAAAAGGGCATTGGCTCCCAGCCTTGATTTGTTGGCAGACCCATCCAACTCAATCATTTTGGTATCCAACAAACGCTGATCGCCAGCCTTTGTTCCTTTTAAGGCTTCAAAAAGCACCGTGTTAACATGCCCCACAGCCTTTTGGACCCCTTTCCCCAAATAACGCTTCGGATCGCCATCCCGTAGTTCCGTGGCCTCATGATCCCCTGTGGAAGCCCCTGAAGGCACAGCGGCCCTTCCCAGAAGGCCATTATCCAGAATAACATCGGCCTCAACTGTGGGATTTCCACGAGAATCAATGATTTCCCGGGCTTTTAATTGAGAAATTGTCGCCATAATCAACCCCCCCCTTGAGTGAAGAACTCGGGGGCAAGCCCCCGAGTTTCATCCTGAGCGACCCTTCGACTCTCTGCGGATCGCTCAGGGTTATCCGTCATTTTATTTCGGCCCCAAGGGGCTAAAGTTTGAGTCGAAGGATAAAATTTGAGTTATCCTTACACAGATTGGAAAAAAGAACCCTCCCCCTTTTGTTTCATCTGACGGGGCTTATCAAAAAAATATAAGTCATTTTAGTATCTTATTTAAGAAGCTTGGTGGCACAGCCTTTGCTGTAGTAAGGGATATGAATCGAAACATTTTCATCCCCAAGGACCATCATGTAAGAAATGTTCTCACATTATCCTTTATATTTTTTATACCCTTGTTCGTCCTCATATAGCCTGGTTCCCCCGCATTTTTATCAAACAAAAATGTGGGGGTTCCCCCTTTTATCGTTCTTCGTTCACGTAATTTCAGCCAAAGGACTGACCCGTCCTCTGGCGGGCGTTCTTCGTTTATTTCAGGTTAGGCTGATTACTTTTTTCACTAATTTTGAAATCCCCAACTCTGCTTCAGAAATATTCTTGGCCAACATGTAGGCCGGGGTGCTCACCACCTTGTTTTTTTCATCCACACAGATTTCGTCCACGGCACAGTTCTGATGCTTGGCTCCCATTTTTTCTATAGCTTGGGCCGTTCCTGCATCGGTCCCAATGGTCAAGGAGATGCCATGTTTACCCAACACCCGCGCCGCAAGGGCTGGGGCAATACAGATAAAGCCCATGGTTTTTTTTGCCGCAAAAAATTCCTCGATCACTTTTTGAATGTCGGAATTCACATCACAATCAGGCCCTTTTTGGGCAAAATTGCATAAATTGAGGGCAGCACCATAACCCCCAGGGAAAATAACAGCATCCACATTGTTTGCTTTCAAGGTTTTAACATCCTGAATATCACCCCGGGCAATGCGCGATGATTCAACAAGGACATTTCTTATTTCCCCCGTTGAATCATTATTGATGTGATTGGTGACTGTGGCTTGGTTTGTATTAGGAGCAAAAAAAATTGGTTGGGCGCCGGCTTTCACAACGGCCAATAATGTAAGGACCGACTCATGAATTTCAGCCCCGTCTTTAAACCCACATCCTGATAAAATGATGGCGATTTTTTTGGACATATTATTTTTTTATTTTGAAATTCTAGTTTTTGAAAACCTTTTTTTGCCAATTTTATCAACCGGGACCCATCAACAAAATTGGCAAAAGCAGAGTTTTTTGCCGGGCCGTCCCGGCAAAAAGCGTGTTTTCAAAAACTAGAATTCCAAAATAAAAAATCCATTTCAGGGCGCACCAAGGGGCGCCCCTACGTCAATGACAACTCCCCTCCGGCCTGAAATACGGATTTAAGCCAGCAGCGTGATCCGTCGTATCGTAAATAGCTCCTATTTTGGGAATGCGTTTGCGAATGGCTTGTTCAACACCCTGTTTTAACGTGGCTGTGGAACTGGCACAACCATGGCATCCCCCACCCATCTTCACAAAAACATCGTTCTTGCGTACATCCAAAAGTTCAATGACACCCCCATGGCTTGCCACAGCCGGGTTGATCTCATGTTCCAAAACTTCCGTTACTGTTTTACGAATTTCTTCTTCGGAAGGAAGTGTGTTGATCAGGTCCGGATTCACAA
Organism: Deltaproteobacteria bacterium GWA2_45_12; assembly: GCA_001797365.1. Lineage (NCBI taxonomy): Bacteria > Deltaproteobacteria > Deltaproteobacteria bacterium GWA2_45_12. The sequence continues at coordinate 51,755 of MGPH01000003.1, read as the reverse complement.
GAGGTTGACCCTGCCCCACTGCTTCCCGAATAAGACCGCCCATTTGTTTCCCAAACATGCGCCAGTCAGCCATGCCCTGCACGGTGACAAAAACTGAATTGGCTGTGATGAAAACCTGGGTGACCTGATCCATCGAAAAAAGTTTTTGGGCCAATACCGAATTTTTGGATTCATCCCTGTTTTCAAACCGGAAAGAACCGGCCTCAACCAAAGGCTTTTCCAGCGTGAATTTGCAGACATTGCCCTCCATTTGAGGTTCAGCCGTAATTTTGATGGGTTGTTGCTCCATAATTAATCTCCTTAATGATACGACAAGCCTATAGGGCTTTCATTTAAAAAATTCAAGGAGGAACTAGTTTTGGGAATGGAGGGGCCATGTGAGAAATAAATTCTCCCATATCATGGATAAAACGAGCCAGATGAATCCCCTGATAGATTGGGGGGTAAACTTTGAGCTTATCCAAACTTTTATACAACGCTTTAGAGGAAGGAGATAACCTCCCTTTCTGGAAATGATGAAGCCCCCCTGCCGCCACAATAAGCCCCTGATAAAAACCTCGATCCCTCTCCTTTTCCTTCAACCAAATCTCTTCCCACACTTCATGACTTTCATAAAATTTCCCCTCATTAAAAAGCCGAACCCCCTCCAAAAATTGTTTTTGTTTATCGTTCATAATATGGGATAGTCATGCCACGCTATGCCATCCCAACCCTCAAAACAACTCGAAACCTTCCCCAACTCACACCCAAACCGGGAGTACACGATTAATTTTACCTGTCCGGAATTCACCTGCGTATGCCCCAAAACAGGGCAACCCGATTTTGCCACCATCAAAATTTCGTATATTCCTGACAAACTGTGCGTTGAGCTAAAATCGCTTAAACTTTATTTGTGGTCATACCGCAATGAAGGGGCCTTTCACGAAAAAGTGACAAACCAGATTTTAGATGATCTTGTCGCCGCCATAAAACCACGCTTTATGGAAGTGACCGGCGATTTTTTTGTTCGCGGAGGCATTCATACGGTCATTGAAGCAAGACATGGCACAAAAAAACCATAGAAAAAAATATCTCTCACTCAAACAAAAAAAACGAATCCGGGTTTTACCCACTATGACCTTCTCCCAAAAATTCAAACTTCTCAAAAACCCAAGCACCTGGCGGCGCATCTCCATCGCAAACTGGAAAGCCCCCAACGACCCCACGGTTTATGGCACATTGCCCATTAATGCCACGCCCGTGCTTCAATTTTTGGAAAAAACAAACAAGTCCTCACAATCAAAAGTGACCATCACCCATGTCGTCGCCAAGGCCTTGGCCCTAACCTTGGCAAAATATCCCGATCTGAACGGGATTATCAGCTGGCAAAAAATTTACCTACGCACAAGTGTCGATATTTTTCTGCAAGTGGCCATTGAAGAGGAAACCCATGAGGAACACCCCGACCTTTCGGGAGCAAAGATTGAAAATTGTGACCAGAAATCACTGGAACAGATAGCAACCGAACTAAAAAGCCAAAGCCGCTCCATCCGGGAAAAAGAAGACCCCCAGTTCAAAAAAACAACCGGACTTTTACGCTTTATCCCGGCTTTTGCGCTGGCCTTCATTCTGAAGGTCATGGGATTTATCATGTACGATCTTGGATTTTCATTCCCCAAACTGGGGATGCCGACCGATCCTTTTGGTTCCGCCATGGTGACCAGTGTGGGCATGTTTAATATGCCCCCTGCTTTTGCCCCCCTTGTGCCCATCAGCCGCGTCCCTCTTATTCTGTGTGTGGGCCAGATAAAAGACCGCCCGTGGGTTGAAAAAGGGCAATTAGTGGTAAAACCCATTGTAGACATTCATGTCACCTTCGATCACCGCTTCATTGATGGCCTCATGGGCTCACGCATGGCGCATTATTTTCAGGAAATTTTGGGAAATCCGGAATCGCATCTTAGCTAGGAATGGACTGTATTGAAATGGTCAAAACTTCCATGAACTCCTTGATAATTGTTTCCTTCTTCATCTAACACGATCAGCCCCTTGGAAGCATTCACCACAACCCCGACCGGCCAGAAAGCATGCGAGTGTCGGTTCATTTTTTTCTGAAATAAATCATTGCCTAAAGCTTTAACGGTGAAAAGAAGTTTGTAATCTTCGCCTCCCAATAAAAGAGCCTGGCGCCAATCAAGGCCGGCTTTAACGCAGTCCGCCTGAAAATCTTTGTGAACAGGTATTTTGGAGAGTTCAATCTGGGCCCCCACTTTGCTTGCTTTTAAAACATGGCTTAAGTCCCCCAACAGCCCATCGCTTAGATCAATCATGCTCGTCACTTGGGGAAGTGCCCCCAGGAACAGACCTTCCTTCACACAAGGGGCGGGGCTATTAAAAGCCAAAAGCGCATGGGGCGGAACACGCAGATTATTTTCTAAACAATAAAGGGCCAGATGGGGTAACCCTAAGGGCCCCGAAACATAAATCACATCCCCAACACGGGCCCCTTTCCTGTATTTTATTTTATTCTTTAAAGCTTCTCCCAAAACAGTGATATGGCTTGAAAACTGTGCCGCCCTGCTGATGTTTCCCCCGACAATACTCATCCCCCATTTTTTACCCAGACTTTGAACCCCACGACAAAACTGACACACCCAATTCTCATCGGTATCTTGGGGAATAGTCAGGGACACAAGGGCCACTCGCGGCTTTCCTCCCATGGCTGCAATGTCACTTAAATTAACGGCCAGGGCCTTAACACCCGCTTGACGGGCATGGGTCCACTTGCGCTTGAAATGAACATCTTCGACAAAAGAATCCACAGTCAGCAATTCTTGTTTGTCGGGATGGGGCTTATAAACAGCGCAATCATCTCCAATGCCACAAAGGATGGAAGAATCGGCATTGCTAAAAATTTTCTGTAACCGTTTGATAAGAAGAAATTCAGAATGCATAGGCTACTGGGGTGGATTTGGGTCTATCCCCTCTTCGGCTTGTGGAGATGGCGGGTAAAGAATAATCGAATTGATAACCGGGTTCTGCAATTTTTGAAATGAATGAAGGGTAGTCACCCCACGAAAACCGGCCAGGGAAGAAAGAGCTTCTTTGACCTTGCCTGTTTTGGTATATCCCGATTCTTTAATGGCCTGGGCCACCAAAAGGGCTGAATCAAAACCTAACGCCGCCAAATTACTGGGACCCACTCCCATGGCTTTGGTGAAATCATCCACAAAACGAACGTTAAAGGCATTTTTGGATTGGGGATCGTACAAATCGACAAAGAAACTTCCCGGATAATTCACAAACAATTCACCCTTAAGGCGTGGATCATTCCAGGCATTGGTTCCCAAAAGAGGGATGCCACGAATAGTCACCACTTGCAGCCCCGGAATAATTCTTCCCAAAGCGGCATAACTATCGGGCAAAAACAAGGCATCAAAACCAGTCCCGGTGTCAGAATAAGAAAACCGTTTCATGCCCGACTTTAATTTACGGGCTTCATCGGCCATGTTGGTTGCTGCCGAATTATAGGCCGCAATGGCCACCACCGTGCCTCCCTGCTTTTTGACCTCTTCTGCAAAGGACTCACTCATAGCCTTGCCATAAGCGTTAGAGGGATAAAAAATACCAAAGGTTTTTAGGCCCTTTTGTCTGGCTTCCGTCACCAAATGTTTCATCTGAAGATCCACGGGATATCCAATTTGAAAAATGGAATCATCTAACTTCATCACATCGGCTTTTTGGGTAATGGGAAGTAAAGTCACGCCCAACTCTTTGGCCTGCTTGGCTGCCGCTTCAGCCAGAGTGTAAGCCATGGGGCCGATAATGGCCGAAACCCCTTGAGAAGCCAGGGCACTGACAATGTTTTGCATGGTCAAAGGATCATTGCCTGAATCACGCACCAAAAGTTGCACCGACATGTTCAAACCTGTTTCAGATAAAACATAATTGGCACAGCCTTCCAAACCCACAGCGCATTTAATGCCACGCAAGGTGGCCTGACCAAACTCACTCGATGGCCCCGACAAAGGAAGTAATACACCCAGCTTGATATTATCCCCTGTTTGCATGCTCGTTTTGGGAACAGAAACATTAAGTTCGCGCAGAATTTTTTGTGCTGAAGGAACATAGGCATGCTTTGGATAAGCCCGAATAAAACGGGAAAGCATTTTTGAAGCTTTCTCTGTCTGGCCAGCTTCAAAGTAGGTTTTGCCCCATTTGTATTCAACATAGGGTTTTGAGAAACCTTGAGGGTAGGTTTTAAACCATGACGGAATTTCATCCATCTTCATGGGCCTTACAATCCACACATCGAGTTCTTGTGTAACTTCCGCCAAGCTTAAAAGATCGGCTCCCTCCAATTCTTTCAATTCCTGATCTCCGGCTTCCTGATAAACATCGGCCAAACGCAACAGGGCATAATCGGCATTGTATCTTTCCTGGCCCGATTTCCGGACAGCCTCAACAATCAGGGAATAATGACGAACCTTTAATTTGGTCGGCAGATCAGAAACCTTGATATTCTTTAATAAATCGAGTGTTTCGACATAACGGCCCGCCTTAAACAATGAATACGAAGCCAGTAAAAATCCTTTGGCCCGATAAGCACTATTTTTTGTTTTTTGAGCCAGTTGTTTGAATGAAACCGCGGCATCGCTCCATTTTTCCTCAATGAAATAAATTTTACCCACTTTATAGCCGGCTTCATCGGTGAGGCGATTATAAGGATAAAGAGCCTGGTATTTTTGATAACTGGCCAGCCCTTGATCGTATTTTTTTTGGTTATAGGCCGATTCCGCACGGTTAAAAAGAAGCTGCATTTCAGCATTCACATCCGATTCATAGCGGGCTTTGACAGCTCCTTCTTCTTTTCCACAAAAAGAGAGTCCAAAAATCAAGAACAGAAAAACAAGAATCTCAGGAAAAGAAATCTTTGAAAAAAGAACCCCATTTGTATAACCAATTTTTTTTGTCATAACCTTTTCTTTCTCGCTGAAGATGCTGATGAAATTTTTTTTGTTCTTTGGCCAGTTCTTTTTCAGAAACAGGATGGACAAAAACGAGCAAATCATCGCGCTGATTGCTTTTTGCGTCAAGAAAAAGTCCCTGTGTCTTGACAAAAATTTTATCTCCCAAAGATAACCTCGCGGGCACACGCAAACTGACAATGACATCAAAAAGGGGCATGTGCACTGTTCCTCCTTCCAAAACCAGATTTTCATTTATGGGATAAGTGCAACTTAACCGGTTTTCATGAAGTTTAAAAAGAGAACTTGATGAAAGGACGGGTTTGATAAAAATCTGACAACCCGTATTTTGTTTTACGTCGCGTGACTGCAAGGTGTAAGCCTCATTAAGTTTTAAACCCTTGGGGATATCTATTTCCTGAAGACTATGCATCTTCACCCTTCCAAAACCCTTGCAGGAAACACAGGGCTTTTTAACGTGCCTTCCCCTTCCCTGACAACGCGGGCATAATTTGTCGACATTTTTTAGCTCGATATTGGCCTTGATACGCCCCCCTCCAAAGCAATAAGTACAAATGCTGGCCAACTCTCCTGTGGTGGAACCATTTCCCAAACAGGTTTTGCAGGCTTTATACGAGTACATTAATTTTTTCTTGCAAGGGGATCCAAAAATAAACTCGTAGGCCGTCAAGGAAAGCTCTTGGGGTTCCTCGTAACCCAAAACCCTTCCATCGCGTGTAAACCCAAAAATATCGTCAAAAATATCATCAACAGTTTGAACGCGTTCCTCAGACACCGTTCTGGCAGGAGGAATGATTGTCTCAATAAAAGGCGGGTACTGGATGAGAAAATTGTAAGCTTCCGTACATTGAAGAAAAATTTCTTTTGTTTTTGGGTCAGGGTTTCGATCGGGGTGATAGGCCAGGGCCTTTTGGCGATAAGCTTTCTTAACAGCCCCAAAATCGGGCGAATCACCTAATTCCAATAATTGAAGGGCTTGTTTTAGATTCAATGGATTGTCTCTTCATCGTTTGATTCTTCATCACCTTCGGGAGCCTTGGCAATGGTGACAAGGGCTGGGCGAACCAGTCGCCCACCTAAAAGATAACCTTTGCGATGCATGGACAAAATGGCCCCGGGGGCATGGTCTTTGGATTCTTGGGTGCCAATGGCCTCATGTTTATGGGGATCAAAGGTCCCTTCCTCCGAAATAACTTCTACCCCGTGTTTTTCCAAAACCTGGATGAATTGTTTGACCACAAGCTTCACCCCTTCAATAAGGGGATCTTTTTGATCGGTGGCATGGGAAAGGGTTAGTTCCAGATTATCCAGCACGGGCAAAAATTCGTGCAGCAATTTTTCATTGCCAAAGCGGATCGTCTCTTGTTTTTCTTTTTCAAGACGTTTACGTGCATTTTCAAAATCAGCCATGGCCCGAAGCGTGGCCTGCTTGTTTTCCTGAAGGGTTTCCTCAGCCTTTGCAAGCTTTGCTTTTAAATCAGTGATTTCATCAGGGGAGGCTGCTTGCTGTGGAGCCACGTGGTCTTCTTGTTGTGGCCCCCCATCACGCCCTTTAAGGACTTCTTTGAGTTCTTCCACCTTGTTTTCCCTTCCAAAAGTTTGGGATCCAAAATTTTTGTCGAAATTTTTTGCATTCATAAATAGGGCCCCAAATTAGTTCCATCATCCTTTGGTGTCAAGACCGGAATATCACAGAAGTTCCTCACATCGAACCGTTTTATTTTTGGACGGTACCATCCAAAAATCGGACGGTTTCAAAAAAACCTTGTGCAGCATGAGCGCTTCGGGGGTTTCATTTTTGGATGGTACCGTCCGAAAATCGGACGATTCCAAAAAAACCGGACTTTTTTATTCTTTCCACAAAAATTTCAAACATCGATATTTCAGAGAGTTAAACAAGAAAATTTTTTTGGAAAAGCTGGCACACGATTTGGATAGTCCTTTTGTCAGGAGGACATCATGAATCAACAAACAAAGTTTCTTACCTCTTCAAAAAAACTTCGGTGGGTGAAGCCAAAAGAAAACATCCCTGATTTGCTTCCTGACAGTGTCGACCAAAAAGCCATGGAGGTTTTGGCCTTTTATGAAAAGGATGAAAAAGAATTTCAAAACCATTGGGTCTGGAAGGAAATGGGATGTTCCCCCGAAACATTTTTCAAACAAGTCGAAAATTATGTTGAAAGCTTGAATATTCCCAAACTCCAATGGGCAGAAGCTTACCAAAAAGCAAAACAGGTCTCTCGAATACGCGCTTTAGAAAAACATAAACTCACCAATACACATCCATTCAAACTAATGGGAGCCCTTAGAGTATAAAGGATAAACTATGCTTTCTTATCAACTAAACATTCATGACTCCCCTTCCATAAGGGCTCTTAAAATTTCAGAAGGAGTTTCTGAAACAAGTTTGGAGCAAACCATAGGCCTCTCTTTAATATCCGAATACAACACCCAACTTTTGAACATGTCCCGTGGGTTGCAGCAAAATCTGGATCAAAAAAGAAATGCCCAAACTGAAATAAAATATCTCGCTTCTTTTATTTTAAAAGAACCCACAGACTTAAATGGCACTCAAGGGTTTCTGCTAACACCGGAGGAAGCAACAAATCTTCAAAATAAATATCCCCAACTGAACCTTACTCAAAAAGACGGACAAACCTATATCGAAAAACCAAGATTAGAAGCATTTATTGAGTCCAAAAAACAGGACCTGGCCGCATTAAACACCGACAGCGAAATGGCGAGCCTTCAAATTCAAACAGTGGTTGACCAACGAAAGCAGGCTATCACCCTCTTATCCAATTTGATTGCCAGCCGCGATGAAACGATCATGAACATTGTTAGAAACATTAAATAAATAGGAGAAACTTATGTCAAATCAAATACCCTCAAATTCAACAGCCAATGTCATATCAAATATCACCAACATTCCCCTTGGAACCAGTTCGGTGGACCTGATGGCCTATGCGGAAAGTCTTCTGGTGCGGGAATATGATGAACAAATGAAGGACATGGCTTTCAAGATAAAAACCTCATCCGCGCTTAAAAAAGCGTACCGTGAGCGCAAAAAGAATATTAACGAATTTCTGACGCGTGATTCAAAAGATGGCAAAGTCAAACTATTACAGGCTGAATACGATTTTTTACTAAACAGGGTGGAATATCAATGGGACCCAAGCATGTACGACGGCATGGGGGGAGTTAAAGAATATATTAATGGGAAAGAAAATCTCTCTGCCATTTCCAACAAAGGCTACACAGAAGTGACCACTACCAACACTTCAAATATTATCGCGGCCAATGAATCCGCTGAATGGCATGGCGACCCGCATTTTAATGATGCCGATAGTAAAAACACGGGGTTTAACCATACCGATTGGGATTTTCAGGGGGTCCCCGGCCAAACCTACAATTATTTAACCGATGCCAATTTGGAAATGCTGGCCACGCATGAAAAATGGGGAAATGGCCCCGCCACTGTGGTGGATGCGGTACAAATCACTCTGCATGGTCCCAACGAATCAAGCCTTATCAAATTTGATGCTGACGACACTCCCACAATCAATGGTGAAAAAATGAAAACAGGCATCACCTACCCCACTGCTGATAGCGGGCAAGCCCTATGGTCAGGCAAAGAACTTACCGTTTACACAGAAGAAGGATACGCCCTTAAACTCTTAGACCTTGGGGGATACTTAAATGGTCAAGTCAAAACCGGCGCTCGCGGAGTGGTTTCTGATGGAATCATGCCCACAGGGATTATCGGTGCTCAATTTGATGCCGATAGCATTGCCGAAAAAATGGATGGGGAACGATTCATTTACAATGCTCTGGACACTAAAAATGCCAAAAAAGAAATTAAGGTGGAAGTAGACCGCATCAAATCCATTTTGGAAAACGTTCAAACACAAATCGACAATCTCAACTCCGACACCGAACTTGCCCAAACCGATTTAAGCACATTGAGCAGCCAACGCAAACTGGCCTTTGAAACTTTAAGTACGATGCTTTCAAAGGTTTATGAAGCCGCCAGCAGTGTTGTCCGTAACCTTAAATAACACGGAGGTCTTATGACATCCATTTACACCAACAATGCGATTGGTTTTGGGGTATTAAACCAAGCCGAACAACAAATACTCAGAAACGAGGCCGAAACCCAGAAATCACAAAAATCAGAAATCAGAACTAAAAACAGTTTCGTCCAAAAAAAACGTGAGGAGAGAATACAAAATCTTCAAGATCGCCTCAAGATGATGAGCCAAGGTCATGGTGGATGCCTTAAAGCCCTGAAAATCATTGCCACGGTGGCTGCCGTGGTAGCGGCTCCTTTTACGGGGGGAACAACGCTGGCCATCATTGTGGCTGTTACTGCCGTGTTAAACACGGTGGCCACCCAGTTGGAACAACTCAAAATCGCGCTTCAACAAAAAAATATTGTTCTTAACAAGGCCGAAGGCGCTCAGATTTCGGCTTTCATTGAAGAAACGCAGAAATGGGTCGAAGATGAAAAAATGAACCTGCACGCATCTAAAAAAAAGGAAACACAGTCTTTGGAAGAATATCAACAAACCTTAAGGGACTTGGAACATTCCATTCAAAGCATGATCCAGGTCGCCCCTTAAATAAATCAGTCCGCCTTTGCTAAAGCTTTGGCGTGACAAAGGAGGTCTTTATGGTCGCACCCGTCGGCATATCCACCATTCAACGTTTGCTTCACGAGGTAAAAAAAAATGATGACGAGAACATCAAAAATAATCGTCAGCAATCAAACGAGTTCTTTGACAACAAAATTTCCCACTTAAACAACCAGGTTGATCTTCTTAAAGAACAGGCCGGAAAAATAGGCCGCTTTGGGGTGTTTAATGCGCTGATGAGCCTGGCTCAACTGGCCATGAATATAGGTGCCGGCTTTTTGCCCGGCATGCAGGCAGGGGCCCAAGCACTTACAAAGATGCTGACGCAAACCCTTATCAAAATAACCGAAACGGCCTTAAACATGGTTTCATCCTTGGTCAATTCATTACACGAAAAAGTCCTGAAAACTTTGGATGCAAAAATAGCGAAACAAAATTCCCTGGCTGAAGTGGCCACCCAATTTTACACCGATGCCAAGGACCAACAACAAGAAGCCATCAAAAAAAGCCAGGAAACCATGGCTGACTTAAAAGAAGTCCGTAATGACCTTGCAGCCTCCCAAGAAGCCATGGTGCGCCCATGATGTTTTCAGTTACCTCCATAAAAAGGCAGCCCCCAGTCAGTCAGAACGATGTGATCACCTTTATGACAAGCTATCTGAAAGGTCGCTTTAAGAATGGGGGCTGCCTCCCCTCCTCAAACCTCAAGGATGATTTGGGCCTTGATTCGTTAGACATTGCTGAAATGATTTTAGCCCTTGAAGAAAAATACGGCGTTGAGTTTGTCGGGGATGAAATGCCAAGGATTGAAACGGTGGAAAACCTGGCTGGGCACACAAATTTTCTTATAGAAAAGAAAAATGGATAACAGAAAAATACATGTGGCTAAATATTTGTCGGATATCAGCAAGCTTACTATTGGAGTTGGAGTTGTACCCCAGGCTTTCTCATTAAGCCCTATCAACTGGACCCAATTTAATTTGGCCTTGGCTTCCGGCATTTTATTCTTTAGTATCAGCCTGCTGTTATATAAAAAGGAGCCTTAATATGTTGTATGTTTACTATGCTGTCATGACCCTTTTTGCTTTGGCTCTTTATTGGTATGTGACCCATGAGGATAAAAAAGAAAGAAATCATCCCCATACATCACGCAAAAACCACTCCCCTACTTAATTTTAGCTGCAATCGGATACCTTCTCCCCATTCCAAAAGCCTTTGAAGTCACTTTTAAACCGGGAGCGGCTTGCCTTCGCTTGTATTCGTTGTGACGAATAAGCTTGATTACTTTCTGAACCACCGTCTTTTTAAATCCAAGGTGAACTATATCATCTATTGATTTAAGTTCTTCAATATAAGCCTTTAAAATTGAATCTAAAATTTCATATGATGGCAGGCTATCTTGGTCGGTTTGGTTATGTCTTAATTCGGCAGAGGGAGCCTTGGTTATGCTTGATTCTGGAATTAGTTTTTTTCGGCTATTGATCCAAAGGGCTAATTCATACACCAGGGTTTTGGGAACATCTGAAATAACAGCCAACCCCCCCGACATATCCCCATATAAAGTACAATACCCTACAGCTAATTCTGACTTGTTTCCCGTACTCAAAACCAAGTGTCCCAGTTTGTTGGAAACGGCCATCAAAATATTACCCCGAATGCGAGCCTGAACATTTTCTTCAGTGGTATCTTTTTTCTTACCTGCAAAAATTTTTCTAAACAGGCCTTCATAAGACTTGTGAACCAAATCAATGGGGACCTTCAAGGTTTTCATTTTCAGATTTTTGGCCAAAGCAAAAGCATCGGTTAAACTTCCCTTGCTTGAGTAACGAGATGGCATCAAAAGCCCCAAAACATTTTTTGATCCCAAGGCCTTGCAAGCTAGGGCTGCCACAAGGGCTGAATCAATCCCTCCGGACAATCCCAAAGCCACTTTTTTAAATCCGCATTTACGCACATAATCGCGCAAGCCCGTCACCAGGGCTTCTTCCAACAAAGACAAATCATGAACCAAGGGAATATCCCCCGTTTTCTCCTGAAATAAATCGACTACCTTATTATCTTCTTCAAAAAAGGGAAGACGCTCGATTAATTGGCCCGATTTTGAAACCAGCATCGACCCACCATCAAAAATGAGTTCATCATTTCCTCCCACTTGATTGATGTAAATGACGGGCCTTTGATATTTTACCGCAAGGGCTGAAATCATTTTTTCGCGCTGTTTGTACTTCCCCATGCTGTAAGGCGAAGCCGACAAATTAAGTAAAACTTCAGCCCCACTCGCCACTAATTCATCGATGGGATTGAAAGAATATCGAGAAATTTCATCCTGCCAAATGTCCTCACAAATACTTAAACCAAAACGAACCCCCTTATAATCAACCACCACCCCTTCCGAACCAGGCTCAAAATAACGAACTTCATCAAAAACATCATAGTTTGGAAGTAATCTTTTGTAATAATTGTGTTTTATTGATCCATCTTCACACCAAAAAGCAGCATTATAAAGGGATTTCCCCCCTTGATTTGTGTTTTGAACCACCGTTCCAAAGACCACAGCAATGCCTTGGGCATAAGAGGCAATCGTGGCCGCCGCTTTTTGGAGCGCTTTGATAATAGAGGGAAGTTCCAGCAAATCACGAGGGGGATAACCCAATAGACTCATTTCATGAAAACAAACAAGTTCAGCCCCCTTTTGTTTGGCTTTTTTGATCTCGCGAATCATTTTTTTCTGATTGCCAGAAATATCGCCGACCACTGTATTTGTTTGTACCAGGGCTATTTTCATTTAGTTTCTCCTTGACAGAAGGCCGTAACTTCTAATAAAAGCTTATAAAATTCAATAATTTAATTTTGGGGCCCCGCAAGGGCCCTTAAATTTTTAAGGAGTAAAGCCTATGGCCCGTGTCACCGTTGAAGATTGTCTGGAAAAAGTCTCCAGTCGTTTTGCCCTTATCCACTTGGCAGCCAAAAGAGTGCGTCAGTTGGAAAAAGGCGCCAAACGCCTTGTGGGCAGCAAAAACAAAAACATCGTTGAAGCCCTTCGAGAAATCGCTGCAGGAAAAGTAGGACACGAAGCTCCTGGAAAAGACGAATAGTGTTGTGTTTGTAAGGGCAATTCATGAATTGCCCTTACTTAGGATTGCCCTACTACGACAGATAGATAGACTCATCCCTACAAATGCACCGACCTTCCATAAAACATCTCAGCTGATTCCATGATCGTCTCAGAAAGAGTGGGATGCGGATGAATGGTTAAACTTAAATCTTTCGGAGTAGCTCCCATCTCAAGAGCCAGCACGGCTTCGCTGATCATTTCACCAGCGTGCAAACCCACAAGTCCTACGCCTAAAATCTGTTCGGTTTCTTGGTCAACAATCATTTTGGTCAAGCCCGTTTCCGTCCCCATGCAAATGGCTTTCCCGGAAGCCTGCCACGGAAATTTTAATACCTTAATAGAGTACCCTTCTTTTTTGGCCTCTTTTTCCATAAATCCACACCAAGCGACTTCAGGATTTGTAAAAACAACGGCAGGAATCGCCCTTGGCATGAAAGTGGTGGATTCCCCCAAAATGGCTTCAACAGCCACTCGGGCTTCATGTGCTGCCTTATGAGCCAATCCGGGTTCCCCCGCCACATCACCAATGGCAAATATATTTTCCTGGTGAGTCCGTCTTTGTTCATCAACAACAATAAACCCACGATCATCTGTTTCCACCGAGGTATGCTCCAGCCCAAGCCCACTGCTATTGGGAAGGCGGCCAATGGCATATAAAACCTTGTCAAAATTTTGCTGTAAATTCTGGTTTTGGGTTTTTAAAGAAACAGAGAGGTCTGTTCTGTGGGATTTGATTGATTCAACGGAGGCATTCAAATAAATATTTTCGAAACGGGAAAAAATATTTTTAGACAAGACAGAAACCAGATCGCGATCAACTCCCGGAAGAAGGGAGGACGTCATCTCAACCAAACTCACCTTTGAACCAAGGCTTGCATAAACACACCCCAGTTCCAACCCAATGTATCCCCCGCCAATCACCAAAAGATTTTCCGGAATTTCGTTTAATTCCAAAGCCTGGGTTGAATTCCACATATGGGGTGAATCGATGGGCCAAACATCCAAGGTCCGGGGCCTTGAACCCGTGGCGATAATCACAAACTCCGTTTCGAGATGAATTTCCCCCTTGGAAGGGCAAATCACACGCAGGGTATGGTCATCCAAAAAAGAAGCTCTCCCCTGTATAAAACCAACTTTTCTTTGCTTGGCCAAACCTTTCAACCCCTGGGATAGTTTTCCGATCACCCCTTCTTTCCATGATTTTAGTTTTTGAAGGTCAATCCGGGGTTCTTTAAAAACGACACCACATTCTTCCAGTTTTAATGCTTCATCCAGCACCTGCGTGACATGAAGAAGGGCTTTGGAAGGAATGCAACC
>MGPH01000003.1:24483-37675 GCA_001797365.1 Deltaproteobacteria bacterium GWA2_45_12 | reverse complement strand
CCCGCCCCTACATTAATTTTAAAACCGCTTCCACAATATGTTTGGCACTTACACCAAAATGATCTCGCAGCTTATCGCGTGACTCGCTCAAACCAAAACCATCCGTTCCCAAAACAGCAAAAGGCTGTTTTATATAAGGGGCAATGCAATGGGGCAAGGCTTTCACATAATCGCAAACACTCACCACCACTCCCTTTTGGTCGGACAAACATTGCTCCAAATGGCTTTTTTGTTTCATTTTTGGCAAAGCATTTTGATTTAAACGTTCGCAATGAAGAGTATCATCATAAAGGGCTTTGTAGCTGGTTACCGACCAAACTGATGTCGCTACCTTGTGATCGGTTTCCAAAATATTCTTGGCTTTAAGCACCTCTGTCATCAGGGCCCCGCTTCCCAATAAATGGGCCTTTTTTCTCGATTGAATTCCTTCTTTGGAAAAACAATAGAGCCCTTTGATGATGCCCTCATCCACATCATCCCCCGCAGGCTTGGGAGGCATGACATAATTCTGGTTTCCCACCGTTAAATAATAAAAAATGTCTTCTCCTTTTTCATACATGCGTTTCATTCCATCAGCGATGATGACGGCCAGCTCATAAGCAAAAGCCGGGTCATAGGCTCTTAAATTAGGGTACGCCAGGGCATACAAATGGCTCTGGCCATCCTGGTGCTGTAAACCTTCCCCCTGCAGAGTGGTACGCCCCGAGGTGGCTCCCACCAAAAAACCTTTGCAACGCATGTCACAAGCCGCCCAGATAAGATCCCCCACACGCTGAAAACCGAACATCGAGTAATAAATGAAAAAGGGAAGCATGGGTAAACCGTGAGTGGCATAGGCTGAACCAGCAGCAATAAAAGAACTTGTAGCTCCCGCCTCATTAATCCCCTCCTCCAAAATTTGTCCGTCTTTGGATTCCCGATAATAAAGCAGACTTTCGGAATCGGCAGGTTCATAGAGCTGCCCCAAGCTTGAATAGATTCCATATTGCTTGAAGAAAGTTTCCATTCCGAATGTGCGGGCCTCATCGGGAATAATGGGAACAATGTA
The DNA here is from genome assembly GCA_001797365.1 of Deltaproteobacteria bacterium GWA2_45_12. Lineage (NCBI taxonomy): Bacteria > Deltaproteobacteria > Deltaproteobacteria bacterium GWA2_45_12. Next base: position 36,627 of record MGPH01000003.1, on the reverse strand, counting down.
TTTTTTCCAGGCCTCATCGCGCAAGAGATTTCCGAGCATTTTAACAAAAGCCATGGTTGTTGAAACCTCGCGACCAGAGGTTCCTTCCATGAATTCCTCAAAAACTTTTGGTGAAGCCGGCTTGGGAAGAGTGAATTGGGCTTTTCTTTGTGGAACAAACCCACCCAATTTTTTTCTCTGATTTAAAAGATACCCCATTTCAGGGCTATTTTTTTGGGGCCGATAAAAAGGCATCCTGACCACATTCTCATCGGAGACAGGGATTCCAAAACGGGTTCGGAACTCAAGCAACTCTTTTTCATTCAATTTCTTCTGCTGATGCGAAATATTTTTCCCTTCGCCTGATTCTCCCAGACCATACCCCTTGATGGTCTTGGCCAAAATAACCGTGGGGCTTCCCTTGTGTTCACAAGCGGCTCTATACGCGGCATGAATTTTTTGAGGGTCATGCCCTCCCCGGCGTAAAACGCGCAATTGGTTATCTGATAGATTTTCTACCAAACTTAAAAGTTTCGGATCAGTTCCAAAAAAATGGTTACGGATATAATCCCCACCAGACACCACATATTTTTGATATTGCCCGTCAACAACTTCATTCATGCGTTTTACCAAAAGACCCTCTTTATCCTTTTGAAGCAAAGGGTCCCAATCGCTTCCCCAAACAAGTTTGATGACATTCCATCCCGCGCCACGAAAAAGAGCTTCAAGTTCCTGAATGATTTTTCCATTGCCACGCACGGGGCCATCTAGGCGTTGCAAATTGCAATTGACCACAAAAATAAGATTATCGAGTTTTTCTCGTGCTGCTAGAGTCAGCGCTCCCAAACTTTCAGGCTCATCGGTTTCTCCATCCCCCAAGAACACCCAGACTTTTCCCGTGTTTTTTTCCTTCAGTCCCCGATGCTCCAAATACCGGTTAAACCGGGCCTGATAAATCCCCATGATGGGTGCCAACCCCATTGACACCGTGGGAAACTCCCAAAAATCAGGCATAAGCCAGGGGTGTGGGTAGGAAGAAAGTCCTCCCTGGGCACTTAGTTCGCGCCGAAAATTTTCAAGATGGACTTCATCAAAACGGCCTTCCAAAAAAGCACGCGCATAAATACCAGGAGAAGCATGTCCCTGGAAATAAACCTGGTCGGCATTCACACCCGTTTGTTTTCCCCTGAAGAAATGATTAAAGCCCACTTCAAAAAGGGTGGCGGAAGAAGCAAAGGTAGAAATGTGCCCCCCCAAACCGGAAGTGCGCCGATTGGCACGAACAACCATGGCCATAGCGTTCCAGCGGATAAGACTGCGAATACGCCATTCGATCTCGGGATCACCTGGATAAGAAGGCTCATTTTCTGCTGGGATGGTATTAATGTAAGGAGTGTTTAATGGTGACGACATCAGGCTTCATCATACGCCATGATGGCTGGAGGATAAAATACTAATTTCAAATCCCACCTGATTTACCTTCCAGAAGTCACCATCCTTCAAATTTCAAAAAAAGATTGGCCTGTTTAATATTTCTCGTAACTGTCACAAACAACCTGTCACAAACAACCTTGACAACCTCTAAAATCCTGTTTAAAAAACCCACCTTGACTAAATATCACAAATTTGGTGATATTTATGGTGTTCATTGAGAAGTCGCTCGTTGCTTGTCTCTAGTTGCTAGTAAACACTTGATATCATTATTTTTATTATAGCAACCAGCCACCAGGAAACAGTGACTTAGTGATTATGAAAATAACTTCAAGAGCCGGTGATTATGCTCTTCTTTTAGTGATGTATTTGGCGCGCCTTGCTGTAGAAGAAACCACTTCTATTAAAAAGGTGACGGAAGCCCTTAAACTTTCAAACCGGTTTTTAGCCAACATCGCCAACAAGCTTTCGATTGCCCGCATTGTAGTTTCTCACCGTGGCATCGGAGGAGGGATCAAGCTGGCGCGCCCGGCTTCCCAAATTAAAATTCGTGAAGTCATTGAAGCTGTCGAGGGCCCCATTCAAACCATGTTTTGTCAAAACACCCTGGAAATGTGTGGGCTGGAAGCCGCCTGCACGATGAAACATTTTTGGAATGATTTGCAGGATCTTGTCATGAATAAACTGACAACCACAACCGTTGAAGATTTGATCAAACATCATGGAGCCAGCCCCGCCTTCGGGCCGTACAAATCATCCCCCCATGAAATCACGATGGTGTAAGGAGATTTTTTTATGAGTTCACAAGCTACAATCAATGAAATTACCAGCCAGGAATACAAATACGGCTTTATCACCCCCATGGCTCTTGAAGAGTTTCCCAAAGGGTTGTCTGAAGATATTGTTCGCCTTATTTCCCAAAGAAAAACCGAGCCCAAGTTCATGCTGAATTTGCGTCTGAAAGCTTATCGCCATTGGCTTACCATGAAGGAACCCGCATGGGCCCACGTAAAACATCCTCCCATCAATTATCAAGACCTCTATTATTACGCCGCCCCCAAGAAAAAACCCAAACTTGAAAGCTTGGACGAAGTTGACCCTGAATTGCGCGACACTTTTAACAAACTGGGAATTTCACTGGATGAACAAAAAAGACTTTCCGGTGTTGCTGTGGATGCCGTCTTTGACAGTGTTTCGGTGGCTACCACCTACAAGAAAAAATTGGGCGAGCTGGGGATTATTTTTTGCTCCTTTTCGGAAGCCGTTAAAAATCATTCCGAGCTGGTTGAAAAATACATGGGATCGGTTGTTCCCCTTACTGATAATTTTTACGCAACGCTTAATACCGCCGTATTTTCAGACGGATCCTTTGTCTACATCCCCAAAGGAGTGCGCTGCCCCATGGAGCTATCCACCTACTTTCGCATCAATGCTTCTGAAACGGGCCAGTTTGAACGCACCCTTATCATTGCCGATGAGGGAAGCTATGTCAGTTATTTGGAAGGTTGCACGGCTCCCATGCGTGATGAAAACCAGCTACATGCTGCCGTGGTGGAATTAGTGGCTCTTGATAATGCTGAAATCAAATATTCCACTGTTCAAAACTGGTATCCGGGCGACAAAAACGGCAAGGGGGGAATTTATAATTTTGTCACCAAACGTGGAAAGTGTGCTGGAAAAAATTCAAAAATTTCATGGACCCAAGTCGAAACGGGTTCAGCCATTACCTGGAAATACCCCAGCTGCATCTTGCAGGGCGATAATTCCATTGGTGAATTCTATTCGGTAGCCATTGCCAACAATTGGCAACAAGCCGATACCGGGACAAAAATGATTCATATTGGTAAAAACACCCGCAGCACCATTATTTCCAAGGGAATCTCAGCCGGCCATGGACAAAACTCCTATCGTGGTTTGGTCAAAATAATGAAAAATGCCGATAAGGCCAAGAACTACACCCAGTGTGATTCATTACTAATGGGGGACAAATGTGGCGCCCACACTTTTCCCTCTATCGAAGTCAAAAACAAAACCGCCCAAGTAGGGCACGAAGCCAGCACGTCCAAAATCAACGAAGACCAACTTTTTTACCTGCGTCAACGCGGTCTTTCGGAAGAAGACGCTGTTTCCATGATTGTAAATGGATTTTGTAAAGAGGTGTTAAAACAGCTCCCCATGGAGTTTGCCGTCGAAGCGCAAAAATTATTGGGCGTGAGTCTGGAGGGAAGTGTGGGGTGATTCGTCACTCGTGAAAAACGTCGCTCGAGGACTCGTCGCTCGTAATACGGAGGCCCCAAATTACGAGCGACGTTCCTCACGAGCGACGAGCAACCAGCGACAAAATCTATGTCATTACTCGAAATAAAAAACCTACATGTCTCCGTTGATGGCAAAGCCATTTTAAACGGACTTAACTTAACCATCAACAAGGGCGAAGTGCATGCCATCATGGGCCCCAATGGATCGGGCAAAAGCACTCTCTCGTATGTTTTGTCGGGTCGCGAAGGATATACCGTCACCCAAGGAAGCATCTTTTATAAAGGTGAGGATTTGTTGAGCATGGAACCGGAAGTTCGAGCTCGCAAGGGAGTATTCCTGGCATTTCAATACCCGCTTGAAATTCCGGGGGTCAATAATCTTTATTTTCTGAAAGCGGCCACCAATGCCGTTCGAAAAGCAAACGGGCAATCCGAATTGGATGCCATGGATTTTTTGAAATACAGCAAACAAAAAATGAAACTGATTTCGCTGGATGAAAGTTTTTTAAACCGCAGTGTCAATGAAGGATTTTCCGGCGGCGAGAAAAAACGGAACGAAATCTTTCAAATGGCCGTTTTAGAACCCACCCTTGCCATTTTGGATGAAACCGATTCGGGGTTGGATATTGATGCCCTCCAAATTGTCTCTAAAGGAGTCAATGCCATGCGTTCTTCTGAGCGCGCTTTTATTGTTATTACACACTATCAGAGACTGCTTGATTACATTGTGCCCAATAAAGTTCATGTTCTCTCGGGCGGAAGAATAGTGAAATCAGGGGACAAAAACCTGGCCCTGGAACTTGAAGAGAAGGGGTATGGATGGGTAGAACAAGAGATAAGATAGGAACGTGACTCGAGCGCTCGCGGACTCGTAATAAGGGGTCACGAGCAACAAAATGCAAGACGTCATTCAAAATTATATCGATTCATTTGAAAACTTTCTCCCACAGGTTGAAGGAAAAGAGCCGTTTTTGCTTACCCAAAAAAGAAAGAATTCGATTCATTTTTTAAAACAACATGGTTTCCCCACAAGCAAAAACGAAGAGTTTAAATATTTAAAGATGGGCGAATTAGCCAAGCAAGCCTTTACAACTCAAAAGAAACCAATACAAAACTTCCCAGATATCCAACCTCTTCTTTTGACCAAACAACAAAGTATTAATTTAGTTTTTGTAGACGGAATATTTAACGAAAATCTTTCTGACTTATCCCATCTTCCGGAAGGCTTGGTGGTAAGCAAACTCATTTTAACCGATTCAAATTTGGCCACTCTTGCCAACCCCGAAAAAGACGCTTTCACTGCCTTAAATACCGCTTTCATCAAGGAAGGGCTCTCCCTGCGTATTACTAAAAACACGCGCATGGTCCAGCCCATTCACATTATTCATGTAACGACATCTGCTGCCAAGGAGCTCTTGATACCCCTTCATCATTTCATCCATTGTGAACCCCATGCTGAAGCTTTTCTGGTCGAAACATATACAGGGATTGATAGTGCCTCTTACTTCACCAACGTCATCACTGAAATCAAGATGGAGGCCGATTCCAAACTCACTCATATTAAAATTCAGGAAGAAGGAAATCAGGCCCATCATTTGGCGACCACGGCATTACTTCAGGAAAAATCAAGTTCTGTGGGTTCATGGATTTTTTCTAGAGGAGCACTGACCCATCGCACAAGCATCCAAAGTACTTTAGACGATGTTGATTGTTCCTTTGATTTAAAAGCTCTTCTTTTGGCCAAAGAGGGGCAGCAAACCGATATCCATGCCAGGGTGGATCATCTAAAACCTCACGGAACAAGCAACATGGAGTTAAAAAACATTGTCAACGACCAGGCCCGGGGAATTATCAACAGCAAAGTGGTCGTTCACCCCAATGCCCAAAAAACAAAGGCCCATCAGTCTTTGAAGCACCTCATGCTTTCTGAAAATGCCGAGGCTAATCCCAAACCCGAACTTGAAATTTATGCCAATGATGTCCAATGCAACCATGGCGCCAGCATCGGTCAACTAGATCCCCAAGCCATGTTTTATTTGCGTTCACGCGGTATCGGGCAACAAGAAGCTCAGACCATGCTGACCTATGCTTTTGCCGAGGAACTCATCCAGACAATACCTTTAAAGTCCCTGCGTACAAAGGCAATGGAATCGGTTTTGAAATGGCAAAAACAGGAGAAAACCCAATCATGAAACAATCTCCCAATAATGTCCTCTCTCTTGAAAGTGCCCTCCCCTTTGATGTTGCCAAAGTGTGCCGTGATTTTCCCATTCTTTCAGAACATATAAACGGAAAACCCCTTGTCTACCTTGACAATGCCGCCAGCACACAAAAACCAAAACAGGTTATTGAAAGAATAAAATCATTCTACGAACACGAATATTCCAATGTGCACCGTGGCATCCACACCTTAAGCCAGAAAGCGACCGATGCCTTTGAAGAAGCCCGCTCTTTAGCCAGGGAGTTTCTTCATGCCCGTTCAAACAAGGAAATTATTTTCACACGAGGAACCACTGAAGGCATTAATCTTGTGGCCCAGAGCTTTGGCCGCAGAACACTAAGATCAGGGGATGAAATTATTATTTCGGCCATGGAGCATCATTCCAATATTGTCCCTTGGCAGATGCTTTGTGAACAAACGGGAGCCGTCCTTAAGGTTATTCCCATGAATATGCGTGGCGAGCTTGTCATGCCCGAATTTGAAAAATTGCTTTCGCCCCGGGTAAGGCTCATCTCGGTGGTCCATGTATCCAACGCATTGGGAACTGTCAACCCAGTCTGGGAAATCATCGCACTGGCCCACAAAAAGAATATTCCAGTTTTGCTTGACGGAGCTCAGTCTGCGCCCCATGTACCTGTGGATGTTCGGGAACTCGATTGCGATTTTTACGTTTTTTCTGGCCACAAACTTTATGGGCCCTCCGGCGTGGGAATATTATATGGCAAAGAACACCTCTTAGATGCCATGCCCCCCTACCAAGGCGGTGGCGACATGATTGCCTCGGTCTCCTTTCAAAAAACAACCTATAATACCCTTCCCTACAAGTTTGAAGCAGGAACTCCCAATATTGAAGGCGCTGTGGGACTTGGCGAGGCTTTTAAATACATCAAAAAACTGGGTTGGGAAAAGGCCCTGGCTTATGAACACGGCGTCTTTGAATATGCCCAAGAACAAGTGGTCAAACTTGAAAAAGTCCAGATTATCGGTCAAGCCGCTAAAAAAACATCCTCTCTGTCTTTTGTGATTGAAGGAGTTCATCCACACGATGCCGGGACCATTTTGGATGGAGAAGGCATTGCCATTCGTGCTGGGCATCATTGTGCCCAACCTGTGATGGATTTTTTCCACGTGCCCGCCACCCTCCGCGCCTCTTTTTCATTTTATAATACAAAAGAGGATGTAGATCGTTTGGTGGAAGGGGTTAAAAAGGTGTTGGAGATTTTTAAATGAATGCCATCCCCGTTTAAAAAAGGGGGGCCGAGGGGGATTTAATCATGTACGACCTACGTGACCTATATCAGGAAGTTATTTTGGATCACTCCAAACATCCGCGTAACTTCCACAAATTGACCAATGCAAACCATCATGCCGAGGGGTTTAACCCTTTGTGTGGAGATAAACTGACCCTTTATCTTTTTGTGGATGGCGATGTCATTAAAGACATCAGTTTTGAAGGAAGCGGTTGTGCCATTTCAACAGCCTCTTCTTCCGTACTTACTGAAATCTTGAAAGGAAAAAAAATTTCGGAAGTAGAACCCATTTTCGAACAATTTCATGAATTGGTCACAGGTCAAAAAGAGGCAGGAAAAAACCATACCGGCAACATCCCCCTTCCGGAAAAATTGGAAGTTTTCCAGGGTGTCAGTGAATTTCCATCACGCGTAAAATGTGCCACCCTCCCCTGGCATACGCTAAACGCCGCGTTACAGGATAAAAAAAAACCGGTGTCGACGGAATGAAGACCGTGGTCCCTGAGCGGAGTCGAAGGGACACCCCGCCTTCGACTCCGCTCAGGCATCACAATAAAATTATGTCAGAAGACCTTCGAACAAAAATCATCGCAGCCCTTAAAACCTGCTACGATCCTGAAATACCCGTTGATATTTACGAATTGGGGCTTATTTACGATATCATCATCAGCCCTGAAAAAGACGTGACCTTAAAGATGACCCTTACCTCCCCCAACTGCCCAGTGGCAGGCTCCCTTCCCGGTGAGGTTGAAACCAAAATAAAATCAGTTGAAGGAGTCACCAGTTGCCATGTAGACCTTGTTTGGGATCCCCCATGGGATAAGGACAAAATGTCAGAAGCCGCAAAACTGCAGCTTAATATGTTTTAAAAAAAAATTGTAGGATCAATCATGATTTCAGCGACACAAATACGCGTTGGACAAATTTTAAAGATTAACGAAATCCTTTTCAGGGTTTTAAAAGTGCAGCACATTACTCCAGGCAAAGGAAATGCCGTCATTCAAACCGAACTCAGAAACTTAAAAACTAAAAACAAGGACAATGTCCGGTTTCGTTCAAGTGAAACAGTCGAACAGGCCAATCTTTCCATTCGCAACGTCAATTATCTCTATCAAGATGGAACGACCTACCATTTCATGGATCCCCTCACTTTCGAACAGATTGAAATTTCCGAGGACGTGCTTGAAGACGCGGTCAAATTTTTGGTCCCCGAAGCAAGCCTTACTGTTTCAAGCTACGAAGGAGCCTCCGTCAGCGTAAGCCTGCCCCAAAAAATGAACTTTGAAGTAGTTGAGTGTAACCCCCCGTCAAAAGGAGCCGCAGGTGCGTTCAAGGACGCACGCTTAAGCAATGACATGACGGTAAAAGTCCCCCTCTTCATCAAAACAGGGGACCTTATCGTGATCAACACCGCTTCAGGGGATTATGTTGAAAAGGGTTAACAGGGCGTAAACTAATTACGAATCTCCCCTCTGCTTACCAAATTCAATGTCAAAATCGACAGGGTAATCTCTTAAACCACGCATAGTTTGAAAACCATGCGTAAGCTCTTGATCGTTAGATCGCGTCATGTGAAGCGAAAGGGGAAAAGCCCCACCTAAACCAGGACAACCCTCAAACTGGATTTCAATTTCATTTCCTTCCCGTGTCACACATATAATAGCAGCCGTCGGCAATTCGTGTTCGCAAACACTTGTTCCCACAACACCCATTAAACGGTCCCCTTGCCTTATAATTTCAAATTGATTTGTATAAGGGGAACATGCGGGCATGATGATGGAGGGGCAATTAATTCTTATATCAATTCCTTGAAGGTTACGCTCGCATTCCTCAGCTCCAATCTGGGCTGCTTGGCAGCCCTCGCGAAAACGGGCCTCCGCCTCCTCTCTTTGCCGGCGTTCACACGCAAAATCAGGGCCTGTTTGATTGACAGCGCACCACTGCCCAATTAAAAATCCCGCCTCTCCCGCTGAAGTGGGATCACAGGCCTCCCGCCCCGCAAAAATATTGACCTGTTTTGGTAGATGAACAATGGCATAGGCCCCGTCCGTTGTTGTGACTTTGGCAGCCATACTAAAAGCTCCACTCTGTTCAAAGAGATGGGAGTAAACGTAGCCATTGTCCCCAATTTCGGGAAGATCTCTCACCGCTAAGAATTCTCTGGCCACCTCAAAGGCACGCCCCAAATAAAAATCAACCTTTTGCACAGATACGCCATCAATCTTATCGATCAACGCATCAAAGCTTGCTTGTGCCGGAAGATTGGGAACCACAAGTTCCATCCCCAGTTGATTTTGATAATGCCCCGTGAGTCCGATGGTTAGCTCATCCCAAATGAGCTGTACACCTTCACTCAATAAGGTATCGATGGTCTGCCGTGAACGGGACATCTCGCTTAAGTCTAAAGGATTTGCCGAAACAGCGACAATGGCTATTGGGTTACGAAGGCTACTCATTCCTAATAGGGGGCGGAGATCCGTAACGCGATTTTTGTATAGGCCCAAACTTGTGAGTTGATCCAAAAAAGCTAAAGCACGGATGTCACGGATGGCATTAAGCCCCAATTCCAACCCAACGAGCCCAGTCAGATTACCCAAAACAGAAATATCCACGAGGTTGTCTTGGGATAAGTTAAGTGATTGGAGTTGGGTTAAATTACTCAAAGGGGTCAGGTCATTGAGGGCGGCATTTCTTGAGAGGTCCAACGTCCTTAGTCCTATCGCGTGTTCAAGTCCTTCTATGGAATGGATATTGGCTGCACTTGCCAGAAGCGTCCGAAGCTGTTGCAATTGGTCACAAGGGACTAAATCCCCCGCTCCCGGATTTAGCGGTTGCTGGCGGAGAGCATTTTTGATTCTTTGCCTTAAGTTTGCATCGGGAATTTCCACGTTCGTTCCTGGAAGGCATGCCTGATTGATTATCACCGAAACCTGAACATCATTACTAAAACCCCGGGGAATATTATTACCTTCCACAACTGTCGCGTAATAAGTATGGATTCCATTTTGGGCTTCACCCAAATTTAATACCCGTGCATAAGGCGATGTATCGTCCGAGCCCACTAGAACAGGAGGTCCATTTTCGGGTCTCTCATAAAAATTAACGGCACCAATCCTTTGATCATCCAAACTACTTGCCTGTAAAATAATATTTCCTGGTTGATTCAACGAGATATTCTCTCCCCGTATATCTATATTATTTTCCCGTGATACCTCTAAAAAAAGCGCAAAATTATTATTAGCAACACCAACTCCTGAAAAATGTTGAATGTGCCCGGTGCATGTAAAAACCACAGGATTAGGCTCACAAGGCACTTCTTCCCACTCTTTATTTTCCTGATTGTAAACGAGAAGACTTAAAAGACGGTTAATATCTTCATTGACAAGAGCCGCTTGCCTGCTCTTGGGATCATAGGGAACTGTCACCGTAATCGGCTTTTGAAATTGTGTGCCAGAAGGCCCAAAATAATAAAATGTTCCCGCTAATTCAGAACCGCCCGGAGTACTTGGTTGCGCTTTATCATTGTAGATTCCGATTTCAATGGGTGTTAAACGATCCAGAGCCCCCGCTGGAATTTCCATGACCAACCCTTCCATTGCTGAACCCATCGATCCCAAAAGGGTTCCTCCCTGCGGTCCTACTTCTTGAGTTGTCGTAATGGTGAAATCGGGCAGCTTGAGGTTATTGCCATTCTTACCGCCTGATCCACCGCTACATGCCAACAAAAAAAATAAAATAAAAAATAATAGATTTTGCATAAATGGTCTTTATTTTAACCTAAAGCAAAATAAAGGCCAAATGCTAAAACACAATACGCTGGATTTATTTATTTTTTTCCCTATAAGACAAAAAAAAGAGCTATCAGAATAGCCGTTTATCAAAAAGAGAGATAAAAGCCATGCAACGCCCCCTTTATCTAGACCATAATGCCACGACCCCCTTAGACCCACGTGTCTTTGCGGCCATGGGACCCTATTTCACTGAAATTTTTGGTAACGCCGCCAGCCATTCCCACTTTTTTGGCTGGGAAGCGGCAGAGCATGTAGAAGAGGCCCGACAAAGCATTGCTACAGGGCTTGGGGCATCAAAAAAGGAAAGTATTATTTTCACGAGCGGGGCCACCGAATGTAACAACATGGTCATCAAGGGCCTGGCCTTGGCGGCAAAAGACAAAATTCACCTCATCACCCAAAAAACCGAACACAAATGCATCTTGGATTCATGCAAATTCATTGGGTCACAGGGACATGAAATAACCTTTCTCAATGTAAATGGTGAAGGGTTGGTCAATCCGGAAGATATAAAAAAATCCATCAAACCAAATACCGTTTTATGTTCAATCATGGCGGCCAATAATGAAATTGGAACCCTTCAACCCATAAAAAACATTGCAGCAATTTGTCAGGAACGCGAAATTTTATTTCATACCGATGCCGCCCAAGCAGCCGGAAAAATGAGTCTGGATGTGGAAAAAAATGGGATTGATCTTTTAAGTATGTCGGCCCATAAAATGTACGGACCCAAGGGCACTGGCGCGCTTTATGTTTCCTCAAAAGCTTTTTCCAAATTAAAACCCCTGTTCCATGGAGGTGGACATGAAAGAAATTTGCGATCAGGAACTTTGAATGTTCCCGGGGTTATTGGGCTATCCAAGGCTTTCAAAATTTCGTTGGAAGAAATGGAAAGAGAATCGGAGAGATTATGCGGACTGAAAAACCATTTATGGCAAAAAATTAAAAAAGAAATCCCCCAAGCCATTCTCAACGGGCATCCGACACAGAGACTGGCCAACAATTTGAATATCAGTTTCCCAGGGCTAAAAGCCGCTGATATTCTCATGAAAACACCTTCCCTGGCCATCTCAAGTGGCTCGGCATGCACTTCGGGAAACCCGGAATCCTCCTATGTTTTAGGAGCCATCACCGATAACAAAGCGCGCATCGAATCGGGCATTCGCATCGGATTAGGACGGTGGACAAGCAAGGAAGATGTTGATAAAGCAGCT
>MGPH01000003.1:0-24472 GCA_001797365.1 Deltaproteobacteria bacterium GWA2_45_12 | reverse complement strand
CGAAACTGTAAAAAAATTAATGCATCGTTAACTCCTGTCCCTTCAACGAAGCTCAGGGACCGTATTCCCTATCCGGTCACTGAGCGGAGTCGAAGTGTCCGTGAAAAAAAATTATGCCTCTTCCCAATGTTAAAACAATCATCGCTGTGGCCTCCGGAAAAGGGGGTGTGGGCAAATCAACTATAGCTGCCAATTTGGCCTGTGCCCTGGCCGCCCAAGGTAAAAAAGTGGGGTTGCTTGATGCCGATATTTACGGCCCAAGCCAACACATCATGTTTGGTCTGAAAAATCAGGACCCCATTATTGATATCGATAAAAAAATCATCCCCATCGTCAAACATAATTTAAAACTGATGAGCTTTGGTTTTTTTGTAAAGCCCGATGAAGCCGTTGTATGGCGTGGCCCCATGATTTCGCGCCTGTTTCAGCAATTTGTTGATGATGTAAAATGGAATGATTTAGACGTGATGGTGGTAGACCTTCCTCCAGGAACAGGCGATATTCAACTCACCCTCGCCCAGCATTTACAGGTAACAGGAGTGGTGATTGTAACCACCCCCCAGGATGTGGCCTTGGCTGATGCCATCAAGGGCGTAAACATGTTTCAAAAAGTGAATATTGATATTCTGGGAATCATTGAAAATATGAGTACCTATGTCTGCTCCAAATGCGGACACGAAGAGCACATCTTCTCTCACCAAGGGGGTCAAAAAACAGCCGATAGAATGAAAGTTTCCTTTTTGGGTGAAATTCCTCTTGAACTTGAAACTCGTATTGCAGGCGATGAGGGCACTCCCATCGTTATAAGAGCTCCCCAATCGGCCCAAGCAAAAAGATTTTTGGAAATAGCCTCTTCCATCCTGAAAAAAGCCGAAAACATCCAACCCAAAATGCCGGCCATGCCCTCACTTGAGAATTTACAAACAACAAAAAGTTTTGATGTGTAATTTGAAATAATTAAAAACTTTGTAACAAAAAATACCAAAGCGGCGCCAAGACAAAACAAACTTTATTCAACCAACAAACTAACTGTTGGAAGCACCTCTTGTATGAGGGTTGGTTCTGGAGCAGGAACCTCAAAATCCAAAAGTTTGAAATTAATATTTTGTGTACCTAACGCAATCGCTTCACGGGCCACCTGGCTATCATCAAAAAAAACCAGATTTTGACTACCATTTTCTGAGATAATGCCTGCACGTTTACGCCCTAACGAATCAAAAAAAGTCATTTCAGTTTCATCATTTTTAATGGATCCACGAGCACGAACAAGATTATTTGAATCCATCAGTAAAAGATGCACTCCCTCTACATCCACCCGAGCCTGCGTATTGACACGACCTTGTTCATCCAAAAAAGAAAGAACCGCTGTACTTTCATCTAATCCAAGTGAAATACGAGCCTGATTATGACCATCCAAAATCTCAAAACCCATCTTCCCTTCAGACTGCACGGGCTTTAAATTCAAGCGCGGCCCGGCCCCATAAAAACCAAAATTGGGACCAAGATTTTCAAGATTTAAATTGACTGCCGTTTCTTGAGTTTCTCCTATAGATAATGTGGGTAAGGACCTACCACCGGACAAGATAAAATGGGTCATAGCATGGGAATTCTTCAAAACCATAAGCGTCTTGTTTTCCTTCACATGAAAATTGATTCGTAAGATACCTTGAGCATCTGACAAAAGAATTTCCGGACCAGATTCATGTGGATCCACAATCGCTTTGATGCCCGAGCCATTTTCAAAAACCACTTTTTGTAAATCTAATAAATTTTGGGCCCGCTGGTTCTGACACACAAAGAAATAAACAATAACAACAGCCAACCCTGTCACCAAAAGAGCAATCAACTTGGCCCCCGCATTTTTGTGAACCATGGTCGCCAAACGTGCCCTGACTGTACACTCACCCATTTCTTCAATCTTCATAAGGTTCCTTTCTTAAGATCAATGGATTCAAAACCTCTATTTTCGATTCTCCATTTTCTATTTTCTCGATTTTCCGCCAACATCGAAGGCAAAATACCCCGAAAATAGAAGAATGGAAAAACGATTTTGCCTTACGGAAAATCGTTGCGCTCCCAACGGGATTCGAACCCGTGTTACCGACGTGAGAGGCCAGCGTCCTAGGCCACTAGACGATGGGAGCGAAAAAACTCTTTCCCTTTATCCTGCCCTTCCTTTTGATTCAATCAAAAATTATTTTTTGGGGGCGTCCTTTAGTTTTTGGCTCCCTTACTTATTATTTTGGAAAATACTTCTTTAAATTCACCCTTAAGTCATTGAAAACTTTCATACAATATTTATGGGCTGATGCGTCAAGATTTACTTTTTAAAATTAACGCAATGCATTGAAATATATAATATTTTTAAATATTTTTAATCCAATTTTATTTTTGTTTTGTTACAATGTTTATCCAGATGCTTGCCTCAAAAAAGAATATTTTAGTTATCGGGCCAAAAAGCCTCAAAGAGGTTTTTGCGTCTTTTACACTATCCGATCTTGAATTTAATTTTATACTGCCTGAAAACCTGAAACCTAATTCATCCCATTGGCTTTCATATCAACTCATCATTGTCGATTCCCAAATAAAAGGACCCCAGGATGCCTTCTTTTGGATAAGAACAATCAATCATGTCACCAACAAAAAAATGCCCATCATTTTTCTTACAAATGAAGGGGAAGAAAAAAAGGCTGTGAGTGCTTTAAGCGAAGGGGTAAGCGATGCCCTTTCAAAAGAAGAATTGGTTCCCGTCATTTTACATATGGCCATTCACCGCGCCATTGAGAAAAAACGTTGGCAACAAATTTATCAAAATCTCTCAAACAGCGAAAACACCCCTTTCTTAAAAGACCCTCTTACAGGAATTTATAACCTGGCCTACCTTAAGACACGTCTGGCTGAAGAAAAAACAAGGAGCAAACGCTATCATTTTCCGTTGTCTCTTATTTTAATAAACATCGACCAGTTTTCTGAAATCAACAAGAAATATGGAACCCCTGTGGGGGATCAAATTTTAAAAGATTTGGGTCAAATGCTTTCACGAAATACAAGATCAAGTGATCTGCTTGCCCGCGTTAAAGACGACTACTTTGCCCTGCTGCTTACTCATACGGGCTTGGACCAAGCAAAAGCTGTTTGGGAACGCATGCAAGGGCAAATCATGAAATTTCCCTTCATGATCAAAGAAGACAATTATTTCCTTACAGCACGTGCTATTCTTATTTCATTAAACGAACACCATGAAAGCTTAGACAAACTCATTGCACAAGCTGAAATAATGCTGAAAAAAATATCACCCAAAGACAATGACAACAACCTTTGTGTTTTTTTAGCTTAGAAAAAATTCTATTAGTTTATCATGATGAGCCCTGGCATCTTCAAAACCCAGTTCCATCATTTTGCTGATATAAGCTGGAGCAAACAAAATAAAACTCAAAAAATCCTTGCCATGGGCCAAATCAACATCCATTATTTTTAGAAGGGATTTTTCCATGGTGCTCATCAATTTATTCACCGATTCCATGTTATAAATACTATCAGAAAAAATTTTACGGATATCCATACTGGGAAAAATACTCATCATCTTAAGTTTTTTAATCCCCCTGGCCTCAAAATCCTGACGCAAACGCTGCTGGGCCACATAGTCGTTTATTTTTTTTACAAAGTCGGCCCCATAAATATTCTCTGCATAATTAATGACACGATTAATACGGTTAAGCTGCTCCACATCATATTCCAGGCGATCAACAAACAGTGTTTTGAGAAGCTGACCAATAATTTCACCCATGGTGGGGGGCTTGTCATTGTCAACAAAGGTTTCAAACTCCCCCTGCTCGGCACGTTCAGAGGTATGGTGCAACCCTATCACCAAAATCTTATCCGCTCCCAACTGAATGGCAGGGGACATGGGCGTGTTTAACCTTAAGCCCCCATCGCAATAATAGTTGCGCTGTATTTTAATAGCCGGGAACAGGATGGGAACGGCCGTTGAAGCCATGGCATGAACAGGATCAAGAGAGGTAAAATGGGTTGTATGACGCCCGGTGTATTGAATGCTGGGATGTTTATCAATAAACAATTCCAGTTTTCCTGAATGCACATTGGTGGTGGTAATACTAAGGGCTTTGAGTGAACCATTCGAAATATTCAGCGAGATCTGTTTCCAGGCAATCACTTTACGCAAATAATGTGAAAGGGGCGTGGTATCCATGACTCCCCGGAAATAAACCCTCGCATCCTCATCTGACTTGTCTTTAATAGAACTCATCAGGTTACGAAAAACACCGTATAAGGTACGTTTTAGCAAGTGAGTCAGACTTCGCATTCCGCGGGCATAAACATCCTCCTGCCTTAAATGCGACCAGAAATCATGAATTTTTTGCCCTTGGTATTCCAGATTATGGCTGGTGGAAGCCAAAAAACAGGCGTTAATGGCCCCTACAGAGGATCCACACAAGATATCAAAAGGTGTCTTTTTTGAAATTTCAGTGGGAAGCATCGTTCGTATGTAATGGACCACGCCAGCTTCATAGGCTCCACGGGCACCCCCCCCTGACATCACCAAGGCTAGTTTCTGATTTTGTTCCATAAGTTTTTATGGTTGATTCATATTTCGTGAGTACATTTTTAATGGTTCAATTATAAATAGTGTAGCAAGTTTATTTAAAATCGAGAAGAAAGACTTTTAGATGACCCCTAAATTCAAATACGATGTGCTGGTTTTAGGTGGAGGTGCCGCCGGGCTAATGACGGCGATCACAGCGGCAAAAAAAGGGAAAAAAACGGGCATTATCGAACACAACAAAAAAATGGGGGCCAAAATCCTTATCTCGGGTGGGGGTCGCTGTAATTTTACCAACATAGGGACAAGTCCCCAGAATTATGTTTCTCAAAATCCCTCTTTTTGTATTTCGGCCCTTTCACGATACACACCCTTTCATTTCATTGAATGGGTCGAACAATACAACATCCCTTATCATGAAAAAAAATCGGGCCAACTTTTCTGTACGCGCTCGGCCAAGGATATTTTAGGAATGCTCCAAACAGAAAGTATCGCTGGCAAGGTAGAATCTTGGCTTGAAACAAAAATAAAAGGACTTGAAAAAACCGTTTCCGGTTTTGAAGTGGACACCGACCAAGGAGTTTTCCTGACCCAAACCCTGGTCATAGCCACTGGGGGACTTTCCATCCCAAAAATGGGAGCTACAGGTATAGGTTATGATATTGCCAATCAATTTGGATTAAAAATAACACCTGTGAGCCCAGCGCTTGATGGCTTTGTCCTGCCATCGATTCTTTTGGAAAAAACAAAAAACTTATCCGGTGTATCTGCCGATGTCAGGCTTGATACAAAATTAAAATCTTTTGAGGAAAGCCTGCTCTTTACTCATGCAGGACTAAGTGGGCCGGCAGCCCTTCAGGGCTCGCTTTATTGGAATGCCAGTGAACCCATCATCATCGATTGGCTTCCCGGTAATGATTTATTTGAGAAACTAAAAAAACAAAAAAACAAAAAAATTGAACTAAAAAATTTTCTTTCGCTCTTTTTTCCCCAAAGTTTGGTTTCGTTTTTCTTGGACACATTGGAAATAAAATCGATCCCATTAAATCAGGTCCCGGACACCCTTTTCAAAAAAATGGCGAATATCATCCACCATTGGTCAGTCGTTCCAGAAAAAACAGTGGGCTATCAAAAAGCGGAGGTCACCAAGGGTGGAATTGATACGAATGAATTATCATCGAAAACCATGGAATCAGCCAAAGTACCTGGGCTCTTTTTTGTGGGTGAAGTTGTTGATGTGACGGGCGAACTGGGAGGCTATAATTTTCAGTGGGCCTGGGCCTCGGGCCATGCCTGTGGGAAAGCTTTATGAATGTTTGATTGACAAGCCCTTGTTTTTATCTAAAAACCCTCAAGTCACTCTTAAAATTCGGGGAGTAGCTCAGCCCGGTTAGAGCACCTGCTTTGGGAGCAGGGGGCCGCAGGTTCGAATCCTGTCTCCCCGACAAAGGAGGCCGCCCCGCGTTGCGGGGTCTCCCCGACATGTTTCTGTATAATGAAAACACCTACTTTCAACAAAAGTCTGGCAGGTTTTGTATTGGCTATTTTTCTATGCGTGTTTTTGGCTTGGCCAAGCGTTGATGTTTCGGCCCAGCTATGGCTGGCATTCGCTCTTCTGACCGGTATTTTATTCTGTTTTCGTGCGCCTCAAAACAAAACAGCCCATTTTGTTATGATGGGCTTGGCTACTTTTCTCACCCTTCGTTACCTTGCATGGCGCATCATGCACACCATGGTTTTTGACTCGTTTGTTGGACTTATCATGGGCACCCTTCTTTTTGCTGCAGAAATTTATGCCATTGCTGTCTATCTGCTGGGAATTTTCGTTAACATAAATCCCCTGTGGCGCAAGCCCGTTCCTGTGGATCTTGGGTCCAAAGATCTTCCAAGTGTGGATGTGCTCATCCCCTCCTACAATGAGGGCTGGGCAACACTTTCCAAAACACTCTTGGCGGCCATCCAAATAAACTACCCCAAAGACAAACTAAAAATTTATTTGTTGGATGACGGAGGAACCTCTCAAAAAAGAAATTTGCCCGACAAAAAAGAAGCTCTCGAAGCCGAAGCACGCCACTCATTTTTGAAAAAGAAATGTGATGAAATCGGTGTCTTCTATTTAACCAGAGAGCAAAATCTTCATGCCAAGGCCGGCAATATCAATGAAGGACTTAAAGCCTCACAGGGTGAACTTGTTGTTATTTTGGATGCTGATCATATTCCCACCACCGATTTTTTAGAAAAAACCGTGGGGCCTTTTTTGGAAGATCCTCTTCTTTTTCTTGTGCAAACCCCGCATTTTTTTGTGAATGCCGACCCCATCGAAAAAAACCTGCATACTTTTTCCACCATGCCCGGAGAAAACACCATGTTCTACCGTGGCATTCAAAATGGACTCGATTTCTGGAACTCGGCCTTCTTTTGTGGATCAGCTGCTGTTTTGAGACGGGCTCATATTGAAAAAGTGGGGGGACTTTCCGGAAAAACACTGACCGAAGATGCCGAAACTTCCCTTAAACTACATGCGGCAGGGTTTAACAGCATTTATCTTCGCCGGCCCATGATCGCCGGCCTCCAACCTGAGAGCCTTTCAAGCTTTATTACCCAACGCGCCCGTTGGGCCATGGGGATGGTACAACTCTTTTTGGAAAACAACCCCCTTAAAACCAAGGGACTGCACTGGTATCAAAAAATAGCCTACCTCAACAATATGCTGTTTTGGTTTTTCCCCCTCTTCCGCTTAGTCTTTATTGTGGTTCCCAGTGCTTTTCTCATTTTCAAACTTCATATCTATAATGCTTCGCTTAGAGAAGTGCTGGCCTATACTGTCCCCCATATCATGGCCGCCTTTGTTGTATTTGTAAGGCTTTATGGGAAATATCGATGGAACCTCATGTCTGAAATTTATGAAATCATACTTTCAGTCTATCTTCTTCCATCTGTCCTTAGCGTATTTGGAAAAAACAAAAACAAAACCTTCAAGGTAACTCCCAAGGGCGAAGATTTAAGCCATGGACAACTCTCCCCCCTGGCAACACCGTTTTTTCTGATCATCATTCTTATTTTTGTGTCGCTGGCCATGGGCCTAGTTCATTATCAGGCCAATCCCCTTCTGATAGAAGCTTTTGCCATTAATACGGTATGGGAAATATTTAATCTTATTCTGATCCTGTGTGTTCTTGGGGTTCTTTATGAAGAACAACAACGCCGTTTGGAACCCCGCATTGTCCTCAAAAACAAGGCTGTCCTTTTTTCTGAAAAGAAAAATTGGAAAGCAACCCTGCACGATGTTTCTGCATCGGGAATCAGTGTCATTCTAGAAAATCGCATCCGTTTTGATCCGCTCACTTCTTATTTTATTGAGATACAAAACAAAAATAAAACATGCCGTTTTCGCGTAAAGTTGGTCCGCTCTTTTGAATTAACACCCAACCAGACACAGGCCGCCTTTACCTTTGAACCCACAAGCACCGAAATAGAGGCCGAAAAAATAGCGCTGATCTATGGCAGCAGCGAGTTATGGGAACAATGGATGCAACAAAAAGAGAATAACAGCTCATGGCATGAGATTTTATTTTACCTTCCCGCTATGGGATTGAAATATTTCTATTTGCATGCATGGTTGGTCATCCACACAGTCTTGAATGCGTTTAACTTAAAAAAACAATCCCTGAAGGAGAAACTATCATGAAACAAATCCATTCAATCTTTACCCCACTGTTTGTACTTCTCGCTTTGCTTGCAAGTCCAAATATCCAGGCTTCAACCCATACGCTTCCTATAAACAAGCTTATGGAAACTCCTGAAAGTGTGTGGCTTAAAGGAAGCTATGGCAGCAAAGCCCTCTTTTTTCCTGTTTCCCCTCGTAATCAGGTTGAAAAGGCCCAGCTTCATCTGGAACTGACCAACTCACTTTCCCTTTTGGAAAAAAGATCCCAATTAAACATCAGCCTTAATGGAAAAATTATTACACAAATACCGTTAAAAGCCACAGCCCCTGAAGTGGAATTGGATATCGATCTTCCAACGGATTTATTACGCGTGGGGTACAATGAAATCCGTTTTAGCGCCATTTTACATTACACCCTTGATTGCGAAGATCCTTCTTCCCCAGAATTATGGACCCAGATCGACACAGACCGTTCCCTGTTAAAACTTGAGACAAGTCCCAAAACGCTTGAAAAACCCACCTTGGCCCAACTTCAAGATTTAATAACTCCTCTTGCAACTAACCAGGCCAAGCTTCATTTGGCATTGCCGGGCGATATTTCCAAAAATTTTGCCTGGGGCGCCCTGGCTGCACAATCGGTCGGGTTGCGCTACAAATATATCCCTGTCAACATCACTGAAAGCACCTCACTCCCCAACGATTCGGATAGTATCATTGTCGGCTTAAAAAAAGAGGTGGCTCCCTTGATTTCAAAAGCAACACTTAACTCCATTCAAAATGGATTTTTAGGAATTGAACCACTTTCAAACAACAAGAAATACTTTGTCCTTGTTGTTTCGGGAAACACCGATGAGGAGGTAACCACCGCCCTTTACAGCCTTTTAAACCTCAACTTTCCACTGCCTGACACACCCAGCCTCAATGTAACCAAAATCACACAAGAATCTACCAACAACAAACGTAACCTTCTTCTTGAGGCCAGTGGTCATTATTTATTGACAGATCTGGGTTACAAAACAAAAACTCTTTCTGGCTTCATCGCAACACCCATCGCCCTTGAATTTTGGGTGCCTGCCGATTTTTATTCCTATGATGGAAATGTGGTTCAACTAAAACTTCATTTTGCCTATGGAGCCGGCTTAAGAAAAGATTCCGTCATCAACATCAATTTAAACGATAATTTTGAAAAAGGTATTTTATTAAATAGCGAAGAAGGTGCCTCGTTTAGAGATTATCGCATTGATCTCCCTGTGCGATCTTTGGTCCCAGGAAAAAATACACTCACATTCCAGCCTGAAATGGTTCCCTTGCTTACCGACCGTTGCACCTATATTCAGGATGCCAATCTGCTTTTCACCCTTTATGACGATTCCGAACTCATCATTCCCCCAGCCAATCATTATGTCAGCCTTCCCAATCTCGAATTATTCGGGAAAACCGGCTTCCCCTTCAACAACGGTGACCTTCAGGTTGTCTTAGGGGCCAATGAAAACAGGGCCGCGGCCTTTACCCTTGTCAGTAAACTGGCTCAAATTTCAGGGAACCCCATCACAGGAATCGAGCAAGTTTCCAAGGCCAGTGTGTCTAAAAACACCCTTTTGATAGGAAGTGTGGAAACGCTTCTCCCGCTGGCATATAAGGCCCCTGCCGGCGTTTTAAGTGTCGAAAAACTATTTACACAAATCAATTCATACATGCCCAAACAAAACCAAACAAGTGCCACACAAACCCAGAATAGCCCTCAAGGCGGTCTTGGAAACTACGGCCTTATCAGCATGTTTGAAGGAAAAAACGGGACAACCCAGTTAGCTGTTACTGCAGCCAATTCCGGGATTTTGGAAAATCGTATAAATCATTTGGTAGATAGCTCGCTATGGAGCGCCTTAAAAGGGGATACCACCATTTGGAAAGAAACCCGCGATCTGATGGCCTGGCAAAAAACCATGCCCACTTACAATGTGGGCAAACTGGGCTTCATTGGCAAAGCCGGGTACATGGCTTCAAAAAAACCATGGGTATGGATCATGCTTGTCATTGGGCTCATCCTTTTACTTTCAAGCGTGCTTCGAAAAAAGGTAAGCCATTTTAAGTCTTCAAATAACCGTTAAGGACATCTCATCAAAATATGATGAAAATACTCCTTCAACTTGTCCTTTTTCTGAGCGTTTCATGTTCTGACGCAGATCCTTCTTGGATGGCTTTTAAAAGCCGTTTTGTCACCCAAGATGGCCGTGTGCTCGATACGGGCAATGGCAATATCAGCCACTCGGAAGGACAAGGGTATGGCATGATCTTGTCGGTTCATTTTGATGATCCGCTGACCTTCAATCGATTATGGAAATGGACAAGGAAAAACCTGCAAACCAGACCTGATGCGCTTCTTTCATGGAAGTTCGACAAAAAAGTCACTGATCCCAACAATGCCACCGATGGAGACATCCTGGTGGCTTGGGCCCTGATTTTAGCTTCAAAACAATGGGACAACCCCAGCCATAAAAAAAGAGCCCTAAAAATTTTGGGTGATATCAAAAAGAAGCTGGTTATTTCGCAAAATAACCATTTCATTCTTCTACCAGCTGAAGTTGGTTTTCAAAAAGAAAACGAAATCATTTTGAATTTGTCTTATTATGTATTCCCTGCCCTCCAAACCTTTGCACAGGTTGATCCAAATGGCCCCTGGCAAGACCTTATCGATTCAGGAATGGAACAGATTAAAAAAGCCCGTTTTGGCCAATGGCAACTTCCCTCCGACTGGGTCACCTTCAATCAAGAAGAGACAATGTCCTCCGCACAAAATGAAAACTTCGGCTTTGATGCCATTCGTATCCCGCTCTACCTGGCTTGGGGTGGGCTTTTGGACACACCCCTTAAAGAACCCTTTACCGCCTATTGGAGCCAAAATCCCGATTTCCCGGCCACCATCAATGTAAATACAAATACCATTTCAGACTACCGTGCTCCCACAGGCTTTGAATGTATTGCCACACTCATACAAGCGGACCCCGACGAAAAGATAAACTGGCCCAAACTTGACAAAAATGACGACTATTATTCGTCGGCCCTATGCCTATTATCACGCATGGCTTACCAAGGAGCCGCTTCATGAAAAAATTCATCCTGATGGGATTAATCGCACTGGTGCCCCTTGCCGGCTTACCCCAAGAAAACCAGAAATCTGTTTCTAAATACAAAACAAAAGAGGGCGCTGCTTACAGTTCCAATCCAAACATCCCTCAACAAACAAAACCGCTTCCTTCCATCAACAAAAAATCTTTCAAGAAAAAATCCATCGTTAACCAGGAAGTGGAAGCCTGGAATATTTACAAACAAAAGGATTACCCCAAAGCGTGCACCCTGTTTTTGGAATTGTACAAAAAGAAATCTTCAACCAGCATGGCCGAAGGCGCCTATTACAGCTGCACCAAGGCTAAAAACACAAAACCCCTTTTGGCCTTAAGAGGGTCCCCCGCCTTTGATGAGGTATGGAACAAAAACCTGGCCCAGAAAAATTTCAACCAAGAAAGATATGCCCGAGCCCTGTTCTACAAACCCGATCTTTTCCCCCAATTAGAGAACACACACACAAGCTCGGTCACTCTAGGCTTTAGCGGCCGCTTCAAATCAGGGGAAGACGGCCTTGATCATCTTAATTCAATAATGCTCCCCTCCTTAAGTTTTAAACAAGGGTTGAGCGACTTAAGTCAAATTCAATTCAAACTTTCTCACGTAATGCTCAAAACAGGACAAGCGGATAACCTTTCCCTCATTGGAAGCCCTGCCAATCCACCAGGCGCCTTTACCTTTGGCCCCACAGAAAAACTGGCCCATGGGCTTCTTCCTGAAATCAGTTTCATACACGAAGGACCTTCTCGCATTGAATTAGGATCTGGCACTACACCCATCGGAGGAAAAATCTTCCCCCTTCCCACCGGTTTTTTTAAAATTTCATTCTGGTGGAACAAGGCTTTTGTTTCATTACGTTTATTTGCAGAACCCACCG
This sequence comes from Deltaproteobacteria bacterium GWA2_45_12, assembly GCA_001797365.1. Lineage (NCBI taxonomy): Bacteria > Deltaproteobacteria > Deltaproteobacteria bacterium GWA2_45_12. The sequence continues at coordinate 12,244 of MGPH01000003.1, read as the reverse complement.
ATGAAAGCCTTCTGTCTTATACAGGCCTCAAAGATCCCTACACCGATGATGATTGGGGACGTGTCTTAAGATTTGGGGGAGTCGCAGACCACAATGTAACCCTGGGTGAAAGATGGAATCTTTCAAGTCAAATACTGTGGAACTACTTAAAAGGAAGCCACGTAAAGGGAAACCAGACTTTTGGATTAAGAGAGCAAATAGGCCGGGTATGGAAAACAAGTGTATTTGAAAACATCATTGTGGGCCCCTTTGTTCAGTACCAGAACTATCACAGGGATTTAAGCCACTTCACCTTTGGACACGGCGGTTATTTCAGTCCAAAACATTTTGTCCAAGGAGGCTTCGGCGCCCTTTTTCAAAGTCAGGACGTGAAAAAAACCATTTTTGAAGGTAATGTCAATGTGGGACTTCAACATATTCGTAAACCAAAAACACCTTACTTTCCCTTTAATAACGATGGACGATTTTACGCCACAAAAAACCAGACCGGGCCTTCTGTCTCGGGAAACTTATCTGCCATGACTCTTGTCAGCAGTCATTTTACTCCCGAATTAGGTGTGAACTTTCGTTATGGGGATGATTATAAAGACATTGCCGGAGGGCTTAACCTTCATTACTTCTTTGGCAAAAGAAAAAATTTGGTGCGGACAGATATGAATCACCCCTAGTTAAGGGACATATCTCCTGCCCCTATGTCAGCAAATCAACCATATAAAAATTTGACAGATAAAACCCCTGTAGGTTATGAGCCAAACGTTCATTTTTTTCTATGAAAGAACTTAAGTTCAAAAAAATCGACCATGTGGCGATTGCCGTTCCTGATCTGGACAAGGGGATTGCCCTTTACCAGTCCCTTTTGGGTAAAAAACCGGAGCACATTGAAGAAGTGGCTGACCAAAAAGTGCGGGCGGCTTTTTTTGGTGTAGGGGAAAGTAATCTTGAGCTTTTATTCCCCACCGACCCTGCAAGCCCCATTTCCAATTTTTTGCAAAAAAATGGGCGTGGGGGGTTGCATCACATTTGCCTTGAGGTCGAAAACATTGAAGAAAGATTAAAAGAACTGAAAGCCAAGGGCGTTGTCCTCATCGATGAAAAACCCCGTATCGGCGCACATGGAAAGAGAATTGCTTTTGTGCACCCCAAATCAACTGGGGGTGTTTTGATTGAATTGTCGGAGACCACTCTCCGGTCGCTGAGCGAAGTCGAAGCGAACCGTCCCTTCAACGAAGCTCAGGGACCACATTCCACCAACATATTGGAGAAAACAAAATGAAAAAACATCCCAACGAAGCCTTGTTTGCCGGTGAAAAACCCTTTCCCATCATTCCCACATGCGAGCATTTTGCTGGCTCTGAAAAACTGATCACCAAAGCCATGGAATTGCAAAACACCAAGGGGGGTGTTTTTGATATTACGATGGATTGCGAAGACGGTGCCCCCACAGGCAAGGAAAAAGAACATGCCGAAATGATTGTGGGCATGGCCAAGGGCCCCCTTAACAAGCACAAGATGGCCGGAGCCCGCGTGCATGACTATACCCATTCACACTGGAAAAAAGACGTCGATATTTTGGTGGGAGGTGCCGGGAATGAATTGGCTTACATCACCATTCCTAAGCCCACCGCAGTTTCTCAGGTAAAGGAAATGATTTCTTATATCCAGGAAACGGCCACAAAAAATAATGTGAAGCGCGAAATTCCCATCCACGTGTTGATCGAAACCCACGGCGCACTCAAGGATGTTTTTGAAATTGCCGCCCTTCCCTGGATGCAGGTGCTTGACTTCGGTCTTATGGACTTTGTCAGTGGTCACCACGGAGCCATTCCCGATTCTTGCATGCGTTCCCCGGGCCAGTTTGAACATGCCCTTATTGCCCGTGCCAAAGGCAATATGTGTGCGGCCGCCCTGGCCTACGGCATTGTTCCTGCACACAATGTGACCCTTGACTTGAAAGATTTCGAGAAGACCAAGGCCGATGCCACCCGCGCCCGCAATGAATTTGGTTTTTTAAGAATGTGGTCCATTTATCCCACTCAAATCGATGCCATCGTGGGCGCCATGCTCCCTGACTATTCACAAATTGAAACAGGTTGTAACATCTTACTTGCCGCCCAGGAAGCCGCCTGGGGCCCTATTCAATATGCAGGGGAACTCCACGATCGTGCCACTTATCGTTATTATTGGGAGCTTGTGCAAATTGCCAAGGTTTCCGGCCAGAAATTACCGGAGACTGCACAGAAGGCTTTTTTTTCATGATGGATCGTGGATCGTTACTCGTGACTCCGTATAGCTTGTTCCCACGCTCCTGCGTGGAAACACAATAAGCCGACGCTGGAGCGTCGGAAAACTGCGTTCCCACGCAGGAGCGTGGGAACGAGAACAAAAATAAAGGACTTTCCCATGACATTCAACAAAACCACTCTCTCCCAATATTTAAATCAGGCCAACACCGTTCTTGATTTCATCCTCAATTTCCTGGTGAAAGAAACCAACAAAGAAGGCCAAATCTCCGTCTCCAAACTGGATCAACATCAAGTTTTAGCCTCCGATTGCGTGTGGATCAAAAGCGAACTCGTGACGGCCAGCCAAGTGGTGGAATACGCAGCGCGTTTGGGTGGCGAGCTCGAAGGAAAACTCGCCATGTTCTACGTGGCCGATGCCTTAAACGACGTCGCTTCCAAAATCGTCCCCCATATTTCCAAAACAGGTCTTGCGCATGATTTTTTGGGAAAGACCATTTGGGACAACGCCTTGATTGATTTCGTCAACGAAACCCTCTCCCCCTCATTTTTCGAGCCCTTGGCAGGCTTGATTGAAAACCGCAAATCCGGTGGTGAATACGGTTTGACCGAAGATCAAAACTTGATCCGCGACACGTTCAAAAAATTCGCTGAAGACCAAGTGATGCCGTTGGCCGAGAAAATCCATCGAGAAGATCTCCTCATTCCCGATTCGATCATGAATGGATTAAAGGAGCTTGGTTGCTTCGGTCTTTCCATTCCCCAACAGTATGGCGGATTCCAAGACGACGCCAAGCCCGACAACATGGGTATGATCATCGTGACGGAGGAATTGAGCCGCGGCTCTTTAGGTGCTGCCGGCAGCTTGATCACCCGCCCCGAAATTTTGGCAAAAGCTCTTTTAAAAGGCGGCACCGAAGAGCAAAAACAAAAATGGCTTCCCCCGATTGCCTTGGGCGATAAGATGGTCGCGGTCGCCGTGACCGAACCCGATTTTGGCTCGGACGTCGCCAGCATGAAAGTCTCTGCCACGCGCAAGGGCGATGGCTGGGTGCTGAACGGAGTGAAAACATGGTGCACCTTTGCCGGTTATGCCGACACTCTTCTGGTATTGGCGCGCACCGATCCTGATTTGTCAAAAGGACACAAGGGTCTTTCCATTTTGATCGCTGAAAAACCGCGCTTTGATGGCCACTCTTTTAGTTATGACCAACCCAATGGGGGCCATATCGAAGGCAAAGCCATTGCCACCATCGGCTATCGTGGCATGCATAGCTTTGAGGTCTCCTTCCAGGATTATTTTGTTCCGGCCCAAAATGTAATCGGTGGCAATGCCGGGCTCGGAAAGGGCTTCTATCTTCAAATGGCGGGTTTTGCCGGCGGACGCTTACAAACAGCCGCACGGGCCTTGGGGGTGATGCAAGCCGCCTTCGAAAAAGCGTTGCAATACTCGCTGGAACGCTCCGTCTTTGGCAAACCCATAGGCCAATATCAGATCACCAAATACAAGTTAGTCCGCATGGCAGCCATTATTCAGGCCAGTCGCCAGCTGACCTATCATGCCGCACGCCTTATGGACCAGCATCAGGGTGTGATGGAAGCTTCCCTGGTCAAATATTACGCCAGCAAGGTGGCTGAATGGGTCACCCGCGAAGCCATGCAATTACATGGTGGCATGGGTTATGCCGAGGAATACGCCGTCAGCCGCTATTATTTGGATGCCCGTGTATTAAGTATTTTTGAAGGGGCCGAAGATGTGCTTGCGCTGCGTGTAATTGCAAGGACGTTGTTGGAAGAGAAATTGAAATAATAATCATGTCATTTCGACTCCGCTCAATGACCGATCTCGGGCCCTGAGCGGAGTCGAAGGGATAAAATTGATTCCACAGGAGATCCTATGCCTACCATCCCCTACCCCCCATTTAAAACGGTAGGGGCAATTCATGAATTGCCCTTACAACAGATCAAATATCCCCAATACGGTCGTGTGTTGGAAGACTTTGAAGAAGGCGAAGTGTTTTGCCACCCCCGCGGAGTCACGATCACAAAAGGTTTTGCGATCGAATTTGCCACCACCTTCATGGAAACCAATCCTCTCTACTTAAATGAAGAATTTGCCAAGGCCCATGGGTTTAAGGATTTGGTGGTTTCTCCCCTCATGGTCATGAACATTGCCCTTTCTTTGGGAGTTCAAAACGATTCTGAAAAAGCTATCGCCAATCTGGGTTACTACAATGTCTGCTTTACAAAACCTGTTTATCCCGGCGACACACTTCGTTCACTCACCAAAGTTTTGAAAAAACAGGCCAAGGAAGGTAAGCCCGGCATTGTGACCATCCGCACCATTGCACTTAATCAAAAAAATGAACTGGTTTTACAATACGACCGCAAAATCATGGTGGCAGCTAGCGGTAAAAAGAGCAACCCAACTACCGTAAGCGGCCAGCCCTTCCCGGACACACCAACCCTGACAGTCGAAATACCGGAGTTTAAATCCAATCCTCCGAAAAACTTGACGGGAGTCGGTACCTATTTCGAAAATTTCAACGTCGGCGACATCATCGTCCACGCTAACGGCCGAACCATCACCGACGAGCATTTCCCCTGGACCTATCGCGTGATGAACACGCATCCGCTTCACTACGATCGCCTCTACTCTACGGCCCGTACGGGGGCCATGAGCGGCGAGCCCATTGTTTATGGGGGATTGGTGTTCGCCTGGCTCGCAGGGTTGGCCAGCCGCGACACAACGGAAAATGCTCTCATGGATTTTGGATACACCGAAGGTTACCACACCCAACCTGCGGTCAGCGGTGACACGGTCTACGCCATCTCCCGCGTATTAGATGTAGGGGCGCCGCTTGCTGCGCCCATCAATGCAGGAGTCGTCACCTTCCAATTAATCGGCCTAAAAAACATCCGTCCCAAGGCCGCTCTCGAAAAATACGATGTTGATCTGTTCATCAAAGAGAACAACAAAAAAGATTTGGGAAAGGAAAAGATTCCGGAGAAGATTTTTGAGATTGAAAGAAGGGTGTTGATTAAGAAGTCAGCTTAAAACCAAATTTACAAGACGTACGTTAAATTACCCATGAGATATCTTAACCTTCTCAAAAAACTTCCTTTCATCCTTCTCCTTGTACTTCCTTTGAAAATTGCCTTCGCCCACGATGGGAATTACGTCCATGACAAAGAATATGATGGGAACGCGGATGCCTTCGAGCTCAACGAATATGACAATCAAAGAGAGACCGCCAAGCAGGAGAAAAAAAGGAAAGAAAAGGATGATCTCGATAAGATGAATAAGATGAAGGTTGAAGTGAAGGATAAGGACGTACCCACTCAAAATGATCGGAATACAATCGACCCTTCTGGATATTGAGGTTTTTGTTATTTTACCAATAAATTCAATGAGATATATATCGCTTTAATATGGATTGACTTACATTTATAAATAAGTAAACTTAATTTTATCATGACTTACTCTTCTACCATTACCTCCAAAGGACAGATTGTAATCCCATCAGATATCAGAAAAACATTGGGCTTAAGCGCGGGCACGACCATTTTTATTGAAGAAAAAAATGGAGAGATTTTACTCCATCCCGCCACAGAGAGATTTTACAAACAATCCTTTGGGCTCCTCAAAGGTTCAAACCTCACCCAAACTCTTGAACAAACCCGCAGAACCGACAATCTTCATGAAAGAAAAAAAGCCAAAAATCCTCGATAGCTGGGCCCTCCTTTGCTATTTCGAAGGGCAAAAGGGAGGGGAGAAGGTTTTGGAGCTTCTTACGCAGGCCACCCAAACCAATCAACAACTCCTCATCTCCACAGTCAATTGGGGTGAAGTTCTTTATACTGTCGAAATCAGACATGGAAAAGAACAGAGAAACACAATCGAAAAAACGATGGGAATGATGAATCTCGAAATCATGGATGTGGACCAAAACCTCACCCGTGAAGCAGCAAGTTTTAAATCCGAATTTGGCCTACCCTATGCCGACTGCTTTGCAGCGGCTCTCACCTCCCTTAACAAGGGAATTCTGATTACAGGAGATCGTGACTTTAAAAAAATAGAGAGTCAGATCGAGATTTCGTGGATTCAATAGGGTGTTGATTAAGAAAGTGCCTTAAAAATCATGCTTTTCCATCTTGTCTTTTAATTTTTGCAAAAGGTCCTCAATCTTTTCTGCTCCTTCGGGGTCGTGTTTTTTCAATTGTTCATCAATGTGTTTCAATTTTTGGATGGCATACTTGTATTGAAAATTGACCGGTAAGTCTAGAATACTTGAGACATAATGTGTAGCACATTCTACAATATGAGTTTTGATAAAATCCGTCCATTTTGCGTAATCGTTTTCTACTAAAGCGTAATAAGAAAAATCAAACGCGCTATCATAATCTTTCATCTGATAATGAAGCTCAGCTAACCTGCTGCTAAAATCGTTTTCCGATTTTTTATCACCCTCTTTCCACATAAAAACCCAAAGTATTCTCTCCTCTTTTTCGGCTTCGCCTTGCGCACGATAGTATGAAAGTAAAAATTCAGAGGGCCTTCTTTCGCCCACAATCCTTAAGTTTGGGGCAAGGGCTTCATACAGTTCTGCCTTCAAGGGGGCTGGAATGGTGGATTGATCCATGAGATAAAAAATGGCAACGGGCGGCAGGTCCTGCTCATGATCTTTGAAGTAGACTTTAAGTTCGGACCATTTTCCCTCTTGTACGAGCTGCCGTGCCTGCCGGAAAGCACTGCATTTGGAATTTTTAGATTTTTCAAGCTTGGGATTGGAAAGAAAGGCCGTCACTAGCTCTTTTTCAATTTCAGGTCGTCCCAGATGTTGGAAATAGCTGGCGAACGACAAGCCCTCTGACAGCAAGTGGGAGTTTGCCAAAAAGAAGGCGCGGTAAGTATTGACGTAATGGTTTAGGGCCACCCCATCGAAAGTTTTTAAGACAAAGGCGACTTCGAAATCATCGGGTAGGGAGTTTGAATCAGGTTTTAGATTTTGCTGAAAGCGTTCAGTGAGTAATTTTATCCAGGCTTTTTTCCCCATTTTCCCCCATATTTTTAAGGCTTCATAACGTTGCAACGTAAAACGGGCTCTTAACGCCTTATTTAAAGGATGATCTGCCGCGAAACCTGAAAATAAGTCTATATAGATTTTGGCCTCATCCTCTGTAACTTGACTAAGCGCCAGCTTGAAAAGAGTTGTATCTGCTTCACTATAAAAATCAAGCTCAGGAGACCAAACTATTTTGGTTAAAGTTAAACAGGCAAATTGGTGAGCAGGCGAAAGGGTGTTTAAATTTTCTGCGATGGTTTGGTTAACCCATCTTCCCTTGTTCTTTTCACGTTCGAGTAAGAGTGGTTTATCTTTCTCTCTTAACCAGAGGCTAAAATCGTCGCAATACCACTGCTCTTTTACATCCGCGGCGATTAAATCAAGGCTATAAAGGGCTTTTGCCAGGTGACCTTCTTCTGCATGTTCCCAAATCGGAAAAATAAGATCACGGTAAAGTTTTCTATAATCTTTTAGTTCCTCTTTGCTTAGTTCACGGGCCATTTCAAAAAAACAATATTCTTTATCCGTGCGCCAATCTTCGCCCCCAGTGGGTGCCTTGTCCATTTGTTCATAGGAACCTAAGATATCGCCGGAAATAAATGGATAGATAGCCGCATAAACTTCAATGGCTTCATTCCCTGTGTTGAGCAAACAATCCCAAATAAGCCCTAAATGCCCTCGTAGCTGATCTGGATTTGTTTTAGCGAGTTGGATACCCTTCGCTTTTAAGTGATCCAAGGCTTTTCGGGCAGAGGAACCCCCACGCGCCAGATTTAAGAGCACCCACAGTTCTTCATCCTTTTCTTTTAAGTGATCAATAACGTCCAATAAAGGAGTAATGACCGAATGTTGTTTTGGATACACCTCATCAGCAAAACTGAGCAGTAATTGTGTGGCCGGATCAATGACAACCTCGCTGCCTTTAGTATTTTGTGACATGGAATCCAGGCTTTTAAAGCTCATGTTTAATCTTTTGGCCAAGGCTAAATAACGGCGACGGATAGAGATGAGAGTGCCCAAAGTTTTTTGAGTGGCAGTTTTCGAGGGCTCTTTTTGTTGCATGTATTTATTTAAAACAAGTCTCATCGCAAAAAGCAGTTTATCCAGATTTTGATTCTTCTTTTGAATAGCAGCTTTGATTTGGGCTGTAAAAACCTGGGGGTCTTTTACTTCAAATTGTTCAAAAGGCGAATTGCTCCAGAGAGTGAGGTGTTGGTCACAGGCTTTAACCCCCTGTGCTGTCTCATATCCACAGAGTTCAGCTTGCACCAGCTGAGGTCTCACTTGTTCTACCATGGGTCTTCCCCCGCCTTGATTGCGCAGGCTTGCCATCAATTCAGGCACAATCTCCCTGGGCTGAAAGTGAATGAAATTTCCGTGAGTATCAAAAACAAGTGTGGATTCAAATGCGTAAAGTGAAGGAAAATAAAGAAGGATCTTTTGGGAATAAGGGGCCAATTTGGTTTCAACATCGCTGATCTGCGCTGACAAATCGGGCCCCTTTTTTTGTGCCTGATACTCCAGCTTGTTCCTCAGGCCTAAAAGCTCCACATAGGAGGCCATTTCCTCGAAATTACCTTCGAATATCTGGTTAAAAATGTTCACTACAGCATAAAGGGCCTGAGGATCTTCATCCATAGGCAACAGATGCGTAATCTCATGTGAACCTACTTCACGCATGAGGGCCGGATTCGTATTGGCAAGCATCCAGATGGCATGGCCTGAACGTTTGTGAAAAGTAAATGCCCGGCCTGCAACGCCTACAAATAAATCCGGTGTTATTTCCGCCTCTTTCTCTTCTTGGTTAAATTCTTCAATATCCTCTTCTCCTTTATAACCTGCTTCTCTCATGGCTTCATAAGCCCGGGAAGGTTCGGTTAAGAATACAGTGAGTGGTTCTAGGTTATTAAGCCGTGCATAGCGGGCGTAAGGATAGAGTGTTTGTGCCAAAGTGTCATAGAGTTCATTGATCTTAGCTTGATCTTGGGGCCCAGCTAGGGAAGCAGGCAATTCAAAATAGACTTTCACCGTATAAAGGTAGCTTTGTGGAACCACACCCAGCTCATCTCTTTTTTCAGTCAGATGGCTTTCCTTTTCGTCGGGGAAAATATAACGGATCTCCTCTATATGGCGGATCCCATCTCTTTTTCCTTGAGAAGTAAGAATTTCATAATGAGGGAGATGAGGAGCAGAAAAACTGGGGTTCAAAGTTTGCGCTTCGGCCGGCCCCATTTTAAGTGTGCATTGCTCGCTGCCCATTTGCGGCTCCGCTGGATCATGATTTAAATTGGGGATAATGGAATTGATACCGGCTTCGACACAGGTGACTTCAAAAGGCGACATTGTCGTATCAGAATCATTTCTACCATACACCTGTAAGCCCATACTCCACGTACTGCCATCAAGGCCCTGTTTATCGAGGTGAGACCGATCATAATTTACTCGTACCCAGACTTTGGAATCAATTCCCGCATCCTGGTAGAAGCCTTCAAATAAATACAGAACTGCCTCACTGACAGGAATCACTTTTCCGTTCTCACGCCAGGTCACTGTCCAGCCGGGATGCACAAAATCAGTGCTGCCCTTGGAGGGCGGGATCAATTTCAAGTAGGGATAGCGTGCTTCAAAGGCCGCTTGTGTGGTTTTGAAAGCGACCAAGGCTTGGGAAAGATTAACAGGTTCATTGTTTTGGGCTGACTCAAAAATGCCCTTGGCAATACGGTTTAGTAAGGGGCTCATAGGCGCTTGAAAGTGCATGAGTTGCGCCATGAGTTGAAAACGGTCATTTCTTGCAGTAATGGAAACTTCCTTTATCAGCCTTAGGTATTGCTTTACAGCAGCCTTAGCCCATTGCAAAGATTCGTAGGAGGCATTGGGAAAGTATTTGTTTTCGTCAGCTAAAATTTTTCTGGCAATATCTTCAAAATCGCTAGCAAATTTTTGGAAGGAGACCTGAATTTTTTGTTGGTGTCTGGGGTTATGATAGGAAAGATATTCTATGTTTGAAGTATCAGTGGAAGTGTTGACAGCGACATGGCCATCCATCTTTCCATCTTGATTTGTATCATAAAAGAAAAAATAATCATGGGGAGCTCCGGCATAAAATACGGGGGGCTTCCCATTAGCGGAACTGCTTAATTGATTAAGCAACGAAGCCAATTCATAGGGATGATATGTTTGGGTGCGGATAAGTTGGCCGTGGGTATCTTGATATTCAACTACTTTCTGCTCAGGATTTTCAGGGATATCGTAAATTTGAATAGGAATTACTTTCTTACCCTGAGAAACCTGAGCTAAGACATCCTTAAAACTTGCTGTTATTGAAGCAATAAATGCCATATCTTATTGAAATACAAGCAATTAGCATGCCCTGTGTATTGTTTAATTTTATAAATAAATTCAACATACTATATATGAATCCTTAATAGTTATGGGGTGAGTTTACCTTAAGCTTTGAAATCTCCTTAATTTTACGTAAATTTAAGTAAAATAATTCTTGAAATTACGTAAATTTAAGGAAACAATAGGGCATGAATTACTTCCCGAGGTTTTTGGAATCTCCGTTAAAAGCAACTATCGAAGAAAAAACTCAACACAAAAATGTGCTGGTGCTTTCTGGAGCCAGACAGGTGGGCAAGTCAACGCTGATTTCTCATTTACTCCAAGAAAAACCTTTCCTTCTCCTTCATCTCGAAAAAAATCCATCAATCGCAGCGCAAATCGACCGTTGTGAAAACTTCGAGGATTTTGAGAATTACCTTCAAGGGGAACACCAGTTCAATCCGACTCAAAAAATACTCGTGATTGATGAAGCTCAAGTTTCCCAAAAGCTGGGTTCGTTTGTACGCTTTATGAAGGAAGAATGGAAAGAAGCCACAGTCATTCTTACCGGCTCCCTTATCAACGAACTCTATCGTGAAACACCCCGCAGACCAGTGGGAAGAGAAACCTATTTCACCTTATGGCCCTTGACCTTCAAGGAATTTTTAAAAGCCATGGATCAAGATTCATTGGTTGAAACAATGGAGAAGTTCCACGCAGGGAACACACTGTCAACCATCAGTCATGAAAGGTTTGCCAAGTATTTTGATCTTTATTTGAACGTGGGTGGGCTTCCAGAAGTGGTTCGTGCCTATAAAGATCAAAAAGATTACCGAAAAGTGCGGGCTGATATTTACAAAACTTATGAAGACGACTTTGTCCGTTATTTTTCCATCGATGATGTGAATCTTTTCAGAAGGTGCCTGGAAGCAGTGGCTTCCAACGTTGGTTCTCCCAGCAAAGACAGCCACGTTGTCAGGGTAGATAGTCCAGGCTACAAAAAAGTGGCCTCTATCTATGCCCGACTTGAAAAATGGCATTTACTTATCAAATGTGAACAACTTGGTTTACAGCCCGAGGAAAACAAATTCTCTCCCAAACGCTATCTTTATGATGTCGGCATTTTAGGAGATTTAAGACTGAAGGGCATCCCCACCGGAAGCATCCGGGAATTATCATCTTCCATGACACGCACTCCCATGGGAGGGCTCATCGAAAATGCCGTAGCCCTTTCATTAAAAACGCAATTTGAAGATGATATCTTTGGCTTGAAACTTTCAAGCCGAGCAGAAATTGATTTCGGCGTAAAATATAAAGGACTTATTTATCCAGTTGAATGTAAATTATCAGAACGATTTAAGGAAAACTTTTTGGTGAGTTTAAAAACTTACCATACCAAAATGGCAACGAATACCCCCTCCTTTCTTCTTTACGGAGGCTTACCCCTTTCAAAAGAAAATATTTACGTTTTACCATTTTATCTTGCCGATGAACTCAAAAGATTAATTCAAGAGTCACAGAAGAACCTAGGAGCCTGTCGGGGAAACATTTTTAGTAATTCATGATCGGCAACAGCCCCGGTTTTTGATATAAGGAGGCATGAAAACATTTAAACCG
>MGPH01000002.1 GCA_001797365.1 Deltaproteobacteria bacterium GWA2_45_12 | reverse complement strand
TTACAGAACAATGAGTTCACGAAAAAATCAGAGTCTGGAAAAAATCATGAGTAAGAAAATGATTATTCCGACAGGCTCCTAGTGCCAAACAAATTAAAATAATAAAGGTAACTGGTCAGCACTTCTCAAAATCGAACGAAATTGGACATGGTGAGCCCCGTCGAACCATGATTCTTGATATAAATGAGCAAATATTGTCCAAGAATGACCCTTCGATCACCGCGTAGCGGGACCCCGTATGCGGGGCAAGCTCAGGGTGTCCTCCATTTTTTTGTATTTTTTAGAAAGTACTGACCAGTTACGAATAAAGATTAATTTGTCGAAGGACTAGAATTTCTCCTACAAAAACATCTCTTCATAACTTCCATCACACGCCTTGCCAAAAATGATTTTTAAGGATTGTGTTTTAGGAAACAAGAGCACCGAAGCCAAGGTACTGGCTGTGCCTGGGTGATGCCGGCAAATGGTTCCAAAATCTCCCGTTCCGCCGTCATGGTCGGACATGAAAGCGTGGATATCTTCCTCACTATATTTTTTAGTCACATCAAAAATCCCCTGAAACCGGCGCTCGCGACAAATATTATGGTGATGAATTTTATATCCCTTGTAAATCCCCTTCCCTTCGGCTTCTAACGGGATTTCAAAACTTGTCATCGGTTCTAACTGATACTTGTTAAAAGTGTGCAACATCCCTTCCTGGACATGTCTGACTTGCTTCTGCTTTCCCGACATTTCAACAACAGCCCGGTTTCCTGCACCATCTAACAGAGTGATAAACGAGCCATTGGGCACGGGCGTTTTTAAAATGAAATCGACGGCTTCAGAAACATGGTCACAAAAATGCAAAACCTGTTGCACTAAAAGAGTCACGGGAAGAGCGGGACCTTTATGAACATCAGTGGCATAGGCATGGTTTAAGCTGACACAGAGCCCTTTTTGATTCACACCCGCAATCGCTCCCAGCATGGGCGGATAGGTCACATTTAAAGAAGCGTATCCATCCTTGGGAAGACTTTTTCTCACGCAAACATATTTTCCAAAACATTCCGGAAAATCGTGATTGTAAGCCAGAAGCGGCTCTCCCCTTTGAGTTTGGGACGCAGAAAAAGCAAGCGAACTACAACCCAATGAATAAGGCAATTGCGACGAAAGCGCTTCAAAAGCTAAAAAACCATAAATCCGTTCAATACTTTGCCCAAAACCACGGCTTAACGCTTCCAATTGCGCCACTAAATTATGGCCATGAAAGTTTTCAAGCACGGGCCGATGGGCTTGCAGAAATTTTTTTCCTTCAAAACCCAGGAGCCAAACAAACAGGGGAAGAGGAATCAGCTTGTGAATCCAGGACGCTACGACGGGCATTTCCTTTAAGTCGGCCAGCATCGGAAAAAACAAATCCCTAAAACGCTCTCCCTGAGATTGGGCCATCTCTTCAAAACTGCCAGTGACTTCAAAAAGTTTTTTTTCCATTTTATTGGGGCCCATCAACAAACGGGGAGAAGGCCCCTGTCGCCAGAAGTGCTTCCACATAGGCAATGTCACCGGTTAATGATCTGTCTTCTGTGGAATAAGGAACGCCCTCGCGAATAAGATGGTGTATACCTGCCAATGGGGCGGTTGTGGCCATTTCTAAATAATCAAGCGCTTGAGCTCCTGACAAAAATTGCAAGGCCAACATACCTTGAACTAAATCAGCTTGATAGGAAGCCCTTCTAGCAGCAATGGGCCCCATGCTCACATCATCTTCCTGCCCGCCGGCCGTGGGTAAGGAAAGAACACTTGCAGGGGAAGAATGAGCCATGGCCTCAGCCGCCAGGCTTGCTGCGGCCACATCAATCATCATGAACCCGCTCTGGGTTCCACTTTCTCCATCGGTTACAAGAAACGTAGGAAGTCCGGACTTGGGCGATGTTAAAATATAAGCTATTTGGGCATGGCTTAAACGGACCATTCTAGCCAAGCCCAAGGCCATCCCATCTGCGGCCATGGCAACCGGTTGCCCGTGAAAATTACCACCACTGATTACCTCAACAGAACCATCGGAGTTTACAAAAACCAAAGGATTATCCGTCACGCCATTGGCTTCGCTCCCCAAGTCATCAGCAAATCGTATTAAATTTTGCCGAATAGCTCCGCTGACCTGAGGGGCACAACGTAGATCATAGGGATCTTGCACTCTGCCAGCACGGGGATGGTTTTGTGCCAGTTGACTTCGTTGACCATCTTTAAGCAGGAATCTTCTAATTCTTTGAGCCGCTTCGATTTGCCCCGACTGCCCGCGAATGGCATGGATTCTAGGATCAAAAGGTTCAATCCTACCGCCCGTCACTTCAACCATCAGGGCCGTGGCAGCCTCAGAGGCATTCATCAAATGAAAAGCATGAACCATCGTGAGGGCAGCAATACCCGTCATGAACTGGGTTCCATTAATAAGAGACAACCCTTCCTTGGCCTCGAGCACCAAGGGTTCCAACCCAACACGCCTTAACGCCTCGGCTCCGGACAAAAGCTGTCCGTCATAATAAGCATGCCCTTCACCAATCAGGACCAGGGCTATTTGCGCCAGGGGAACCAAGTCGCCACTGGCCCCCACAGAACCCTGAAGGGAAACATACGGGGTCACCCCGCGATTCAAAAGCTCCACCAAAAGATCAATCACCTCTGGACGAACCCCTGAATACCCTTGGGCTATGGAATTTGCACGGAGTAACATCATGGCCCTTACATAAGGTGGGGCCACGGGTTCGCCCACACCTGCTGCATGGGAACGAATCAAATTAAGCTGCAATTCCTTTAGTCCTTCTGGCGGCACAATGCAGTCGGCAAATTTGCCAAACCCTGTATTAACTCCGTACATGACTTGCCCGGCTGTCGTCGCTGATTCCAGAGCTTGACGTGTTTTTTGCACCGCTTCACGTGCGTTTACGGGTAATCTGACCGGCCGCCTTTCCTGAGCCACCTCCCAGACATTTCTAAGGGTTATAGGATGACCATAGCCTATGGACAAAGGTTCCCCATGTTTACGGGCAAAGTGAATATCAGCCAAGGCATTGGCCGTAAGATCATTGGGATTTGCTAAATCGATGTTTGGTGTTGCGGCAAGACTTAAAAGAGCGTCCCTATGGTTTGGACTTAAACGGCTTCCTGGGCCCGCACTATGGCCACTCACCAATTCTCTCAAAGCACCAGGATTGATTCCCCTTTGGAAACCCAAACCATTCAAAGCACGGCGGGTAACAAGATGATTGACGTGCCCCCTAAAAAAAGGGCTACGACTTCCAGTAACAGGAACATGAACACCAAGTGGTGACGCAAACGGCATAAGAACTCCTTAGCTTAAAAATGAAGATGAATTTATAGGCGCTACCAATCGATAAGAACCCTGTCAAATCCTTTAATGGTTTAACCCAAAACTTGACCCTCCCCCCAAAATTATCTAGGGTGCGCGCATGTCAAACCCTAAAGAACAACCATGGCTTATGCGCACTTATTCGGGGCATTCCAGCGCCAGGGCCAGTAACGAACTTTACCGTACTAATTTGTCACGGGGGCAAACGGGCCTTTCGGTGGCCTTCGATTTACCCACACAAACAGGCTACGACTCAGACAATCCGCTTGCCTTGGCCGAAGTGGGGAAAGTGGGCGTTCCCATTTGTCATATCGATGATATGCGCGCGCTGTTCCATCAAATCCCCTTGGACAAGATGAACACCTCCATGACCATCAACGCCACAGCCGCCTGGCTTCTTTCGCTTTATATTGCCGTGGCCGAAGAACAAGGCGTCTCTCCCAAGCAACTTTCGGGCACCACGCAAAATGATATTTTGAAAGAATATCTTTCACGCGGAACTTTCATTTTCCCCCCGGAACCTTCCATCAGGCTTACAACCGACATGATCACCTACACGGTGAATGAAATCCCCAAGTGGAACCCCATGAACGTGTGCCCCTATCACTTGCAAGAGGCTGGCGCCACACCGGTTCAAGAACTTGCTTTTGGATTGGCCAATGCCATTTGTTTTTTGGATGCAGTAAAAGCATCCGGAAAAGTAAGCGGGGAAGATTTTGAAAAATCCGTCGGCCGCATTTCATTTTTCATGGATTCCTCCATCCGCTTCATTGAAGAAATTTGCAAGATGCGCGCGTTTGTCAAAATGTGGGACAAAATAACAAGCCAGCGTTACAAAGTACAAAATGCCAAATACCGCATGTTTCGCTATGGCGTTCAGGTAAACTCATTGGGGCTCACCGAAAAACAACCCGAAAACAATGTTCAAAGAATCATTCTGGAAATGTTGGGAGTCACCCTTTCTAAAACCGCACGGGCACGCGCCATTCAACTCCCCTGCTGGAACGAGGCCCTGGGGTTGCCGCGCCCATGGGATCAGCAATGGTCGCTACGCATGCAGCAGGTATTATCACTGGAAACGGATCTTTTGGAATATGAGGATATCTTTGAAGGATCTAAAGTGATTGAAGCCAAAACCAACGATCTCATCAACCAAGCCGAAAAAGAATTGGAACAAATATTGGGCATGGGTGGGTCGGTGGCAGCCCTTGATTACATGAAACAGCAATTGGTCACTTCCAATGCAGCACGTATTTGCGCCATTGAAGAGGGCAGCACCAAGGTTGTGGGCATCAATTGCTATCAAGATTCTGCTCCTTCTCCACTCACAGCGGGTGGGGATGCCGGCATTTTAAAACTGGATGAGAAAGCGGTGACCCACCAGATCGAATCCCTTAAAAGTTTCCGCAAAAAACGCGACAACTCTGCTGTTCAAAAGGCTCTAGAAGCCCTAAAAGAAGCCGCAAAAAATAGAACTAATATCATGCCCGTCTCCATTGCATGCGCCAAGGCCGGGGTGACAACAGGTGAGTGGGCCGGGGCCCTTCGCTCTGTTTTTGGGGAATACCGGGCTCCCACCGGTGTAGGGGGGGCTACTACTTCTACAAACAGCCAGGCGCTTGCAAAAGCACGGGCCAAAGTGCAGGAATTTGAAAAAACAACTAAGGAAAAATTGCGCATCCTTGTGGGAAAACCGGGACTGGACGGCCACTCCAACGGAGCCGAGCAAATTGCGCTGCGTGCCCGCGATGTGGGGATGGAAGTCATCTATCAAGGCATTCGTCTAACCCCCGGGCAAATTGTAGAATCTGCTCTGGAGGAAGGCGTGCATGTCATTGGGCTTTCGATCTTGTCCGGATCGCACTTGGCCCTGATCCCCGAATTGATGCGTTTGATGAAGGCAAAGAAAATAAACGACATCCCCGTGGTGGCCGGTGGCATCATTCCAGAAGCCGACAAAAAAGAGCTTCTCAAACAGGGAGTCGCCCGCGTTTATACCCCCAAGGATTTTGATTTGAATTTGATCATGGAAGAGATTGTCGATGTATGCCTACAAAACACAGGTTGACATAATTTTATATTAAATTTACATAAGGTTGACACATTTTTATAAATATGTTTACATAAATAAATGGGTAAATCTGTCAACCAGACCATCCTGGCCTTGTTTCAAAAACATGGCGTTCTAAACACGGCCATATTAACCAAAAAACTTGGCATCAGCCGGCAGGCTGTTCATCGACACCTTGTCAATCTGATGCATGTTGGCAAGATTATCCGGCAAGGCAGCGGCAACAAAAACACCTCTTACATCCTTAATACTCCCAAGACCCTAAAACAGGTCCATACCAGCATGCTTCAATGGCACCAGAAAACTCCTGTATCAGGTCTGGAGGAAGATCGGCTTTTCAAAAAACTGGAAAATCAACCCCTTCTTCTGGCTCCCTTTAACTCCAACTCAAGAAGAAATCTGCATTACGCCTTCACAGAAATGGTCAACAATGCCATCGATCACTCAAAAACCAAATATGTCATTGTAAACGTAGCCATAAGCAAAGAACAATGCCGTCTAGAAGTACGAGACACAGGAATAGGAATTTTTGAAAATATCGCCAAAAAAAAGCACCTTCACAGCGAAATGGAAGCCATTCAGGATTTACTCAAAGGAAAGCAAACCACCTCCCCCTCATATCATTCGGGTGAAGGAATCTTTTTTACTTCCAAGATCGCCAGACGATTTGTCATTGAAAGCCATAAAAAAAGACTCATTATCGACAACCAAGTCCCCGACATATTCATTGAAAACATTCGTTTTAAGCAAGGGACTGAAGTCACCATCTGGCTAGCCCCACATGAAACAAAAAAACTGGAAGACATTTTTAACGAATATACCAACGAGAGCTTTGAGTTCAATAAAACCAAAGTAACCATCAAACTGCATCAGGAAGAAAACTCTTACATTTCCCGCTCGCAAGCCAAAAGAGTCCTTCACTCCCTTGACTCCTTCACTGAAATTACTCTCGACTTTAAAGGGGTCAACACAATCGGACAAGGTTTTGCCGATGAGGTCTTCCGTGTTTTCCAGAATAACCACCCTGAAAAGAAAATTCTGGCCATCAACACAGATGAAAATGTAGAATTCATGATTCGCAGGGCTCAATCAAAGATGCCAAGACAGGAAATCCGTTCTTTAAAAAGTCTTAAAAAGGAGACCTTATGAAAAAAATATTACTTCCCGTCATTATCGTTGGTTCAATCTTAATCCTTCTTATCTTTAGCTTTGTCGGCTCGTACAACAAACTTGTGGGTTTGGAAGAAGGCGTTAAAAGTGCGTGGTCACAGGTTGAAAACGTCTATCAACGCCGGCTTGACCTTATTCCCAATCTTGTTCAAACAGTCAAAGGCTATGCCGCCCATGAGCGCGAAACCCTTGAAGGGGTGGTTCAAGCCCGGGCCAAGGCCACACAAACAACCATTTCCCCTGAAATCATCAACAACCCCGATGCGTTTGCCAAGTTCCAAGAGGCCCAAAGTGGGCTTTCGGGAGCCCTTTCCCGCTTGATGGTGGTCGTTGAAAAATACCCCGATTTAAAAGCCAACGAAAGCTTCTTAAATCTTCAAGCCCAGCTTGAAGGAACAGAAAATCGCATCACCGTGGAACGCATGCGCTACAATGAGACAGCCAAGGAATTTAATACGGTCATTCGGCGCTTCCCCACGGTATTCCTGGCCCGCTTGATGGGCTTTAGTGAAAAAGCTTATTTTAAGGCAGAAGCCGGCGCCCAAGAAGTTCCCAAGGTTGATTTTGGGAGGTAAGGGATGCGAGTGATGGTTCGACATGGCTCACCATGTCCAGCCTTTAAATAATTGGACATGGTGAGCTATGTCGAACCATAGTTTTATGTCACTCCGAATTTTTCTCTTTGTTCTTTTATTCCTCTCGGCAACAACCTCTTCGTTCGCCCTCGACATCCCCCCTTCCCCAACAGGCTATGTCAACGACTATGCCCATCTATTAAACGCCCAAACCAAAAATGATCTGGAAAGCGTCTTGTCGGGTTATGAAAGTCAAACTTCAAACCAGATTGTTGTGGCCGTTTTTGATTCCCTGGAAGGAGAAAGCCTCGAAGATTTTTCTATCAGATTAGCAACGCAATGGAAAGTGGGACAAAAAGACAGAAACAATGGCGTCATTCTGCTTGTCTTTATAAAAGATCGCCAACTGCGCATTGAAGTGGGCTATGGATTGGAAGGAGCTCTTCCCGACACCGTTGCAAGCACCATCATTCGAAATGAAATAATCCCCCATTTCAAGGCTGGCAACTATGAAGCCGGCATCATTGCCGGAATTAGCGCCATCCAAAAAGCCATTGCAGGAGAATTTTCTGCGGAGTCAAGCCCTATCGCCTACAGACATCGATCGACATTCCCTAAAGTGGTGCTTCTTGTTTTGTTTTCACTCTTGCTTGTCGATTTTGTTCGATACAGCTTTTATCTTAAAACCAATACCGCAAATCCTCGCCGTTATTCCTGGGGGGGATGGTTTATGCGCTTTGCCATCCTTCTTTTTGTGTTAAGAATCGTGTTTGAAATTTTCTTTCGCGCCCTTTTGATGCGAGGGGGGCATTATGGCAGCCGCAGTGGCTATTCTTCCGGTGGTTTTGGCGGCGGTGGCGGGAGTTTTGGGGGAGGAGGCGCCAGTGGACGTTGGTAAAAAATTAAAGAGACCGACCAATTCGATTCTCTTTTTATCGAAAACCGAAAAGAATCTAATAAAAGAAGCCATTATCCAGGCAGAGCTTACAACAACGGCTGAAATTCGTGTACACTTCGATTCGCATCAGCCAAACGATGTCATTCTGGCCGCAAAAACGACTTTTGAAAAATTAGGAATGACTAATACAAAAGACCGCAATGGCGCGCTTTTTTTTATATGCACCAAAACCCATCAATTTGCGGTTTTGGGTGACCAAGGCATTTATCAAAAAGTCCCTCAAAATTTCTGGGATGAAATAACCCTACTACTTAGTGAGCATTTTCGGCAAAACGAGTTTGCTGAAGGGCTCATAACCGCCATTAATTTGGTGGGTAAAAAGCTAGCCACTTACTTTATGGCAAGTCATCGTGATATAAATGAATTGCCAGACGAAATTTCGTTCTCTTAATCAGTTTAAATTTGCAGGGCTTTATGGAAGCGAGTACTATTTTACTTCATTTACTTACGTTTAACTCTTATGCCACATAATTCTACAGATTCTTTCCAACAAGAATTGAATTTGATCCGGAAGTTATATGCGGAAAAACTTCCGGAAAAACTGAATTCCATTAAGGAATACTGGAATAAAATCGTTCAACAAACAGCAACCCATGAGGATTTGAATTTTTTTTATCACACTATCCATAAACTTGCGGGATCGGGAACTACATTTGGCATGCCACACATCAGCCGCATATGTCTCAGGCTACAGCAGTTACTCGACCTATCCCAGCAAAAGATCCCGAACAAAGAACTTAATGAAATCGTTAATGATCTTGTGTTTGAATTGGAAGCCCAAATTTCAAAACCTACTATCAAGCAATTGGCGGAATCTGTAAGCGCTTCAACCCGTGGTCAAATCAAGAATTCTGAAATCTTCATTAAAAAAATTCTCATTGTCGATGATGATGCCGCATTAGCAACAAGCATAGCCTTACATCTGACTACATCAGGTTTCCAGACAACTGTCTTAAACCGTTTGGAACATCTAAAAGAAACAATAGTTGAAGTAAATCCGGATGTGCTGATCATTGACCTATGTTTCCCTGAGGGACGCTTCGCCGGAGCTGATGCCTTATCGAAAATAAAACGAGAGCAAAGCCTACCCTTCCCTATTATTTGCATTTCTTCGGATAATTCCCTTCATGCCAGAAGGGCTGCATTTTGTGCTGGTGGGTGTGTCTACCTCTACAAACCTCCAAACATGTTAGAGCTTCTTGAATATATTTATCGACTAACCTCTCCAGAAACGAATTTTTCTTGGAAAATACTCATCATCGACGATGATGAAATAACAACCCAAAAAACTTCCCTGCACTTACAACAAGAAGGCTTCCAGGTAAAAATATTGACAGATCCCTATAAGACACTGGATGTATTGCCCGAATTTAATCCCGACCTACTCATTTTGGATTTGCACATGCCCCAGATTCAAGGGAATGAATTGGCAGGCATCATCCGGCAAACCATGGTCTATGAAGCCTTGCCGATCATTTTCTGGTCTGCGGAGGAAAATTCGGCAAAACAAATGGAGGCTCTGCAAAATGGGGGCGAAGATTTTCTGAGTAAAACAGGCGATCTTTCCGAACTAGTGCTCTGACCATTTAATTATTATCTTTATATAGTTTGTATTTTTGTGTTATCTTTTCCGTGATTAGGAAAGGGGGAAGGATGGCACAAACGAAG
>MGPH01000001.1 GCA_001797365.1 Deltaproteobacteria bacterium GWA2_45_12 | reverse complement strand
GTGGGGCCCCACTAAAAAAATCGCATATCAGGGTAAACAGAGATTTGGTAAAGCATCAACACTTAGTGCTTTTAATGTGCAAAACTCATTGACAATTTCTGGATCTGATAAAGGCCGGTTGTGAACTTGGGCCTCATCAATATTGCCCGAAAACCCACCCTCATACACAACATTTTTTCTGATACCGATAAGAAATTTGTTGAGTGGATTTCCGTGAAAAGCGGAGTTAAACCACCAATTATCATTGGGAGTTCCGCAACCAGGAGGATCACAGTAATTGAGATCCACCAGATTACCATCCACATAAACTCTTTGTTCCCCATTGGCTCCTGTTGATTGGGTATAGGTGATAAAATGCCATTCTCCATCATTTAAATTCAAGCCTTGGGTGACACCAATGACACGGGACGGTGGCGGTGCAGACGGGTTATAGTTGTATATCCCCACATTGTTTGCCTGATCTCTTAAGAATAAAATATTCCAATCGGGAGGATTGCCGCCGGCTTCATCTATGTAAAAGCCACCCATAATATAATAGCCGGTACCAAGAGGATCTTCTGCATTGGTTTTGATCCATGCACTCATTGTACCCTCGTTATCTGTCAGGAAATCAGGCGAATCGATGAACGCGTAATCGTCAACTCCATCAAGAATAAAAGACCGGTCATTGGGGTTGGAAGATACTCCTTGTGAGCAATTAGGGGGGCAATTAGCTCCTCCATTAATAGTGGCGTTATTAGCGTTTCGGCTAGAGTCTGCTAAGAGATTACCGTTGTTCATATCATTCATTTTCCACCATCCTCCTGTTGAATCATCGGTGAGCACTTCGCGGATGCTGGAGTTTTTTATTCCGATGATATCCGCATGATCATCGTGGGCAATAATCTGAATTTCATATCTTAAATAAGCGCCGGTATCAGGATTATCGGGGTTGTTTAAGAGTGGATCAAGTTCAAGAACGGTATAATAATATTTTCGTCCGTTTTGAAGGAAACAGGGGAAGCCGGGATTATCCCCATTTTGCTGACAGTCAGCCGATGGAATCGGTGAAATAATTTGCCAGTCGGCAGGAAGTCCTTGCTCGGCTGGTACAAGCTGGCGAGTAGGGTCAATGCAATTGGTGTGTCCATTGATGTTAACCAAATCATTGGCTTTGTTTGCAGGGGTGAGGACATCTCCATTTTCGTTTGTTTTGTAAACATTGTAGCAAATGGCGTAAGCCCCAATGCCATTGCGGTCTAGGGCAATTCCCATATCAGCATCTAGGTTGTTTTCAGCTGCCTGCCACGAAACAAACAAGCGGGTAGGGGCATAGGTTTCTCCTTCAATGGGTTTGACGACTACGGGAGTCACAGAGGGAATATCGTTGATCTGAATATCAAGTGTTAAGGGATCTGAATTTCCTCCAGGGCCTGTGGCGATAAGCTGGAAACGAAGGCTCTGGGGCCCATTAACCCTGATGCGCAATGATCCCATGGGGATTTGGGCATTATAAGGGAAGTTCTGCGGCACACCTCCCGCGTTAAACCACTGTGCTTGTCCTGCTTGTAGGGTGATATTGACTGATGTGGCATCCGCTGTTGCCCAATGAATCATGTTTTGTTCGTAGTTTTGGGGAATAAGAGGGTTATCAGAGGTGAAAACGACCGCTGGAATTCCCGGGCAACCATCATCGGGGAGACCATTGCAATCCTCATCTAGTCCATTATTACAAACTTCTTGGACAGGCATGCCAGGCTGGACATTGCATGCAAGTTGTTGATTGGCCACATTGCAGACATTTCTTCCGTTTCGTTGACAGAGTCCGGTTTCCACGGTGCAAACTTCGTTAAGTCCGGTTACGTTGTCGGTAGCCCCATCACAATCATCATCAATGCCGTTGCAGCTTTCAATTTGGGGTTCGCCAGGTTGAGCATCACATTCTACCTGACCGCTTTCATAATTGCAGGCGAAATGGCCGGCGGCCATGCAGACTCCAAGTTCTAAACTACACTCCAAGCCTATTTCAGGAAAATCATCACTGTTACCATCACAATCATCATCAAGATGATTACAGGTTTCATTACGTGATTCTACGTTGTTTCTCAAATCAGGTTGCATCCGCCCATTGAGGCAAATTTGGTTATTACCTGAACAGATTCCAGGAAGGTTCATTGATTCAGGGGCGATATTTTCATCAACACTCCCATCGCAATTATTGTCGGCTCCATCGCATACTTCTTCACGAGGATCATAATATCCTTCTGCTTCTTCGAGGTTTCCATTGGAGCAAACCCTACGGTTATTTTGGCAAAGGCCATTTTGGTTTTCATCCAAGACGGGGGCAATATCTTCATCTGTACGGCCATTGCAATTATTGTCCTGCCCATCACATACTTCAGGTGAGGGGTTTCCCGCTTCAACCGGGCAAGTGACGTGACCTTGGGCATCGCAAACCTGCATGCCTTCATGGCGGCAGTCGCCCACACCGGCAAAACAGGGTTGGGGCACGAAATCGGCAGGATTGCATTCTACGGGGTCACAAACATCCCCTCGACCATCAATATCGGTATCGCGTTGGTCATCGTTTGGATTATCAATACAATTGTCACAAGCATCACCACGAATATCCCCGTCCACATTGAACTGACCGTTATTGGCAGCGTTGGGGCAGTTGTCGCAGGCATTGCCGAAATCATCCCCATCGTCATTGGCTTGATCCGCGTTTCCGACCCGGGCACAGTTATCGGTCAGGTCGGTGATGCCATCATTGTCGGTATCCACGCAGGCTTGGGGATTCTGATCAGGATTTGAGATCAAAATACAATTGTCGCAGGTATCTCCATCGCCGTCCCCATCGGTATCTAGTTGGGCTTCGTTTGAAATATCCGGGCAATTATCATCATTATTGGCAACGCCGTCCCCATCTCTATCGGCATCGCAGGTTCCTGGAGCCGCTACAATGGGGCATAGATCGCTCTCATCGAGGATGCCATCCCCATCATCATCGTTGTCACAGGCATCGCCCTGTCCGTCAATATCATGAGCAGCCTGATCAGCATTGCTGATATCGGGGCAATTATCTAAAAGGTCGGTTATTCCATCGCCATCGCGATCACTTCCTTCGCAGATATCTCCAATACCATTCCTATTGGCATCTGCCTGATCTTGGTTGGGGACCATGGGGCAGTTGTCAGTCGTATCCGGAATGCCATCCCCATCAGCATCTAAAGGCATACAGTTGCCAAGAATATCTTCATCTACAGATCCATCGCAATCGTTATCGATGTCGTCACACATTTCTGGAGTAGCAGGAAGGGGGGTACATTCATGATGAATTATTCTACCCTCTTCACAGCTGGTCATGGCCGTTGTGGCACAAGCCCCAACACCGCAATTGCCGTCTGCCTCGGGGGTATAGGTGTTTTCATCACATTGGGGAACTTTGGTGAAGTAAAG
The DNA here is from genome assembly GCA_001797365.1 of Deltaproteobacteria bacterium GWA2_45_12. Taxonomy (NCBI): domain Bacteria; class Deltaproteobacteria; species Deltaproteobacteria bacterium GWA2_45_12. The sequence continues at coordinate 6,646 of MGPH01000001.1, read as the reverse complement.
GGAAGAAATATCGCCCAAATCAGGGGCCGGTGTTCCTGCAAAAAGAGTGGCAAAAGTATCGTGGCGGTTTACCGAACCCAAAAAGGAGGGAATGCTCAATCCCGCATTCAGCCCAGGGGTATTAAAAAACGAGTTCAAATCATAAGGGTCTGAAATATCATTTTCAAAGGATGTTTCTCTATTGCCATTTGAGTTTCTTACATAGACAAAATTCTGCCCGGAACGATGGGTTTCTCCATCTTTATAATTAAAGCTGACAGCTATTTTGGTTGCGCGGCCATTCGGAGAAACGGCCCTGGTTTGGAGGGCTAGCTTGGGCTCATATCCTTCTTCCACATTTTCGACCAAAATATTTTCAGGGTTTTCTTCCTGGCGAATCAAGGCTGTTTGGGCATCAAGTAGATGCAAATAACTTCCATCCAAGTCATCAAAAACAAGGGCAATGAGGTTTTGGGAATTATCAAAGGCCACATCCAATTGCGAATGGTTCCCTTCAATGCTGACAAGGCCATCGAAATCATCCCTATTTTCTATAACGCCCATTAGAACATCGCTGGGAATATCTGTGACCAAGGTGGAATGTGTGGGGTCCATGCGATGGGGGCCGTCGGCAAAGCGATTGCCGTTGTTGTCAAACAGGCGGCTTAAGGTCATGTCACGCATGTGAACCGCCGAGCCGCTGATTTTCTGGTTGGCTCCAATGTCGCTGGTTTCAAGATGGGTCAGGCTGGTTTCTTCAAGAACATAGAACACGCGAAATTCATCATGAGCTACGGCCACCGAAACGGGATTATAGGCATTTTTAAGAGGTGCGCGTGCTTCATCTTCTCCAACGACTTGATGGCCTGCGGCATAAAGATCATTACACGCAAGTTCCGTATCAACCCCGCCCGCATCGACCTGGTCATCCACCAGGATTTCATCGCGGAAAATGGTTTTTGCCGTATCACTGATTTTATTTCCAAAAATGGTCTGCCCCTCAACAGTTGAAACAGTTTCAAACCGGTCAAACTCCCAATGCCCCATGTTTCTTTCGTTAAATTCACCCTGAAAACAGGTGCGTCCTTTTACGTTGGACTGATAGGTAAGTAGGATCTTCCCTTGAGGGTCTATGGCCAGATGGGGATTCCAGTTTGAATTCCAGCGGTAAATGGTAAAGGGGTTAATAACTTGTTCATCTGTTGGTAGATAACTTGGATAAATACGTCCCACCAGACGATGTCCTTTAAGAATTTCATCTTCGGCCCACGGTTTTAGATTATCGGCGCGTACGCGGATACTTTGCACAACAGTAAAATTGAATTCTTCATCGCGAATATTTCTTTGGTTTAACCGGCAATTTTCATAGTTGGCATCACATCCGTTAAAAAGCTGATCAAAGGTGAATGTATAGCTTCGCTCATTCCATATCCCCATGTTGTTGGTGGGGCGGTAAACGGTTGTGGTACATTTGGCCGTCCAGGCAATGACATAAGTATTGTTGGTGGAATCAAAAACGGTGGTGGGGTCTTCAAAGTCATGGCATTGAGGAAGCTCATCTACGGGAGAATTAAAAAACAATTCCTGAAGACCTTGGCGGTCTGCATCCATGGCCCCCGGTTGGCTTAAGATGGTTTCGGTGACCACTTCTCCTTCTGCATTGTAAAGTTTTCCCAAAATTTGCTTATTGCCTTCCGATTCTGGATTTTCTGTTTCAATGGCTGAAAAAATCTGATGACGCCCTGTATTTGTGGCCGTGGCAAAACGGGGCATGGGGCCGTTTGGAATGCTTCGAAAATACAGGATGCGCGGATCCGGGGTGGGAATGGGCTGCCTATTGCAATCGCCAAAAAGGTTGAACTCTTCACATGTAGGGAAATGGGGGATGTAACTACCATCACTGACATCGGACTCGGGTGGTGTTAAGGGAATTGAAATTTGGGGGATAAAGGGTTTTAAGCCAAAATCAAAAACAGGATCTTCCCACCATTTCTTTTTTGAAAGATCGATGAGGCGTTGAATAAGGGAAGCACGTGATGCTGTATTTTCTTGAGATTGTTTTGTTGCTTTAGGTTTTTCTTGTTTCTGAATGGATGGCCCCTGGGAAGAAGGGCGGATAGTTGTGTTTTGTGTTTGAAAGCCGGATTTTTTCGGGGCCGTTGTCTGGGCATGAAGGTTTCCCGAGGCACAAATAAGGAAGATAAAAGTGAGTGTTTTGCTAAGCATTTTGTAGTTTTGTGTTGGTTTCATTTTTTGTTACTCCGGTAGATCGCCATCATCCCCACTGGCATTACCCCGTGTTCCGCCATCTTGTTGCTCGTGGGGTTTGGGTTTTTCTCCCGGTTTGGGGGCAGCAGGAATATTTCCACCCGAACCATGCACACCCGCTGCAGGCCTGATTACTTTAGGTTTTGGCACCAATGCAGCCCCAACATTAAATCCAGCATAGGTACAGGTGCCAACACCTAAAATGCCTTGCACATGTTTGTTGTCGACTAGAAGCTCGGTGATCAAAACGCCGGCTAATCCTATACCCGCCGAAATTCCTTCGACAAGCCCTGGCTTGAGGTCATCATTTCTGGCCCAAAGAGCCCGGGCCCCCAGGCTTAAACCTGCGGCGCCCGTGCAGCTTAAGGCCAAGATTTTTTCGCCACTTATAGAATCTTCGCGAGGCCCCTGTAAGAGAGTCCAAGAATCTACAAACGCTGTATTCCCTTCAGCAGCTTCAACGGTGGGATGGGAAGTAAGAGTCATGGGGGAAAGCTCTGTATCCGCTACTTGTGTAAAGTCGATTTTCTCCAAATAGGTCCCATGCAAATTACCTTTTTCATCAACCAAAGTAGCCAAAACCTGTTTCTTTTTTTCTTCATAATCTTTTAAGAACAATACTTGTTGTAAAGGAGTGTCCTTGAAAAATTCACGGATATTGTGCGCCGTAGCCAAAATAACAAAGGTGAGTGCGTCAACGACCAAATTGGTTTCTTCAGGATGGGAAGAATCAATCAAAGCGGCTAGTTTAGTTTTAATGTCGTTGACTGTTTTCAAGTGATAGTCCTGAGTAAAGCTTTGCATTTCATTTCTTTTGTTTTCGAAAGCGGCCTTAATAATATTGTCTCTTTGAACATCCACATCAAAAAGTTCGGGATGGGGGACATTGATTCCTTGAATGTCTCGAAGAGTTACTTGCCGGGCTTCGATGGTTTTTTCCAATTTTGCAAGCTTATCATTTAAACTTTTATTTTTGTGTGGTTCTTTTTCTTGAGCCCATTGTTTGGCCAAAATGGCCAGTTCCGCCTGTTGTTTTTTAAGACTGCTTAAAAGGGTGAGGTTTTCAATGCGGGTTTTAATTCCACTCGATTCTTTTTCCTGAAGACCTTTGTGGGATGTAACGGAGTTTACCCATTCGTCTACCGTCCAATTGTTCGTTGCCTTATCGTCAATCACTGTAGCTAGATCGGGTATATTTTTAAGAGCGGACCGGGCGATTTCCCTCATTTTTTGTTCATGTTGTTTTATTTTTTGTTTGTTTTCTTTAGGATCGAGTTCATTGATGGCAGATAATTCATCCGCTAGTTGGTCATTTGCGGCAGAAAGGGCCGCGAGTATTTTTTGTGTTTCATTCAGCTTGGTCTGTTGTGTTTTGATTTGTTTTTCTATTTCTGACGTGTCTTTTAATTCAAGGGCTTTGGTAATGGTTTCTTCAACATCCTTCATGCGTTCGCCAAGACGGGAAGGACGTTCTTGTTCAAAGGTGGTTAATTTGGTTTGTAAGCTTGGATCGAGTTCCAGTAATTTTTTTAGTTTTTCATCTTCAAAACCTTGAAACCGTGCGGCAGTATCCAAGGCTAGGGCAAAGACATCATCTCTGGCTACCGCAAGCTGTAACCATTGACTGGCTCCAATGCCGTCCTCATCTTTTTCAAATGTGATATTTCCCTTGTCATCATTAAGGCGCGTTCCTGTTGAGACATAAGTATGGACAAATCTTTTAAATTGATTTTGGGCTTGGATGAAAGGGTCAATGGAGAGGGAAACTTTTCCTTTAGCATCTGTTTTAGGGGCAGGGGATGGGAGCGCATATCGGACCAATTTTTCCCAAGGATTGTTTTGTGGTTTATTCAGAGGCACGAAATTACTGGGATGATCAGTAAAACGTCGGAATGAAACCGAGACATGCCCCGTTTTTTTTGCAGGGGCCGTGCAAACCATGTAGGCGTCTCCATTTGAAGAGCGGGTAATAGAGGGAGAACCTTCGCATTCTTTATTCTGCTCTTTGAGTTTGGGGGTTAGTTCAAATCGTTTGGTTTGGGCCGGTTTATCTTTTAAAGCGGGGATACGAAGCTCTAAGTCGCCATCGGGATGAAGCCTAGCCATCGTCGCTTGGTCAAGCCAAGTTTCATCAATACCTAATGTTTTAAGGGAATCTTTCTGCTCCCCTGTGGGGACTTCCCATGCACTCCAAGCTTGTTCATCCTGGGTTAAGTGATGGGTGTCTGCTGTAGGTAAAGTAATGCTAAATTGTTCAACGCCATTGGCCATAATTTTGTTTTCCACCCATACTTGCTTAGTATTATCGTCAACGAATGGATCGAAGTTGCTACCTTTTTACTCGAAAGGTGCATCTTAACTGGCTGATATCATTTTTTATTTTAATTTAAGTGCTTGATACTGAAAGTTTAAACGTTTTTAACGTGTTTTGCTGTAGGGCGTCAAAGGGATTTGTGGGGGATTTGTGACATTTGTGTAAGTTTAGATTGATTTGGATGAGTAGCTTAGCTAATATCGAACTAACTTAAAATTGAAGGAGCTAAAAGTTTTATGATTAGTGTAAACACCCATGAAGCCAAAACCCGGCTTTCAGAATTGTTGGCCAAGGTGGAAAAAGGGAAAAATCGTGTCCAGATTTGTCGGCATGGGGTCCCTGTGGCCGAGCTGGTGCCAATTCGTGCTGCTGTTGATCCTTTACAGCAACATTTCGAACTTCAAAAAGGGGCGCAGATTTTGGGGGATCCTCTTCAGCCTGTTTCGGAAGAAAATTGGCCTGAAGAATTTCGGTAAGACATGCTTCTTTTAGACACATGCACATTATTATGGCTGGTTCTTGATCAGGATAAACTTTCTGCCAGGGCCAAAGAAGCCATTCAAAAAAACAGGGCATCCCTTTTTGTGTCGGGGATATCCGGGTTTGAAGTGGCTCTGTTGGTTAAAAAAGGCCAGCTTCAATTACCCATTTCTCCCAATTTGTGGATGCAAAACTGTTTGCGGCTGCATGGTTTGGGAGAAATTCCAATTTCTATTGAAGTGGCCAGCCAATCCGTTTTTTTGAAAGAAATTCACAAAGACCCCGCCGACAGGTTCATTATAGCCACAGCTATTGCAAACAAACTTTCCATCCTCACTCCTGATAAAAAAATTGCCGAATATTCCCATGTGAAGGTTATTTGGTAATTTGGGTCAATTTAATCAGGTCGTAACCGGTCACTGGTTACATCAGGTCAATTTAATCAGTTGAATTGGCCGGGCGTTGTTGTTACAAATTTACAAATCATTTATTTAAGAAAATGGGAGTAACATGCTTTCAGCTATTCGGGGATTTCCCAAACAATTTGAAGCCAGTCTCAAAATTTTGGAAGGCACTGATTTGTCCAAGCTGGGCCTTCAAAAACCACGGTATGTTTTTTTTGCGGGAATGGGGGGGTCATCACTCCCTGCAGACATGGTCAATGATTATTTAAACCACGAAAATCCCCTTCGTATCGTTCGTGATTATCAGTTGCCTGATTATGTGAATAGTCGGGATTGGGTCATTTGTTCTTCTTATTCAGGGAATACCGAGGAAACCATTGAAGCGTTTCATGATGCGATAGCTCATCATGCCAATCTTATTGTGATGGCTTATGGTGGAAAATTAAAATCTTTGGCTCAAGAAAAAGAAGTTCCTTTTGTTCAAATTCCAGAATGTATTCAGCCAAGATGTGCCGTTGGCAATTTTTTTACGAGCACACTTGACATTCTTCACGCCTTGGGCCTCATCAAAAGTGAAAAAGATAATTTGTTAAGCTTGGCTCGCACTCTCAAAAAAGATCAAAAACAATATGAAGAAGAGGGTAAAAAAATTGCGGTATTTCTCAAAGGCAGGGTTCCCATTATTTATGGACCAAGCCTCATTGCTTCCATGTGTCGCATCTGGAAAATAAAAATAAATGAAAATGCGAAAGTACAAAGTTTCTGGAATGTATATCCTGAGCTTAATCACAACGAAATGGTGGGGTATACAAAATTACTGATGCAACCAGCCATTGTCCACTTAAGAACCGGGCTTGCTCACTCAAGAAATCTCAAACGCATGGATATTGTAGAAGAGCTGCTTGGCGAAGAAATTCCTTTTTTGAATTTGGAGTTAAAAGGTCAAAGTATTTTGGAGGTTTTATTTGAAGCCAATGCCTTGGGCGATTATGCCTCGTATTATCTTGCTTTAGAATATGGTGTTGATCCTGCACCGGTTGAAATGGTGGAGAGTTTTAAAAAGAAATTGGAGCGTTGAATAACTTCCCCCAGTCCCCTCTTATTTTTGGGTAAAAAGTCACTAGTGTCCGGTTAACTTAAACCGGATTCGTTTAAAGGTTTATTTTTAATAGCAAATTCCTACTTTTTTAAAAAAACGATT